>CAMFZO010000168.1 GCA_946006895.1 uncultured Clostridia bacterium
CTACACCTAAGCCTTCGTCGGCAGCGTCAGATGTGTATAAGAGACAGACCAGCAGACTGCGGCCTACGGTCACTTCGGCCGCACGGAGCTGGACCTGCCCTGGGAAAAGACTGACGCCGTGGAGCGCCTTTTGGCAAGAGCATAAACAAAGAACCGAGGCTGTAATTTATGAAGCTATCCAAAAAGATCGATGCCTGTGAACTGTCACCCATCCGCAAATTCTACCCATTTGCGGAGGCGGCGAAAAAACGCGGCGTCACCATCCACTCCCTGAATATCGGCCAACCGGACATTCAGACCCCGGAGGTCTATTTCGACGCCATCGCGGGCTACCGCGAAAGCGTCCTGGCCTACGCGCCGTCTCCCGGCATCCCGGCCCTTATCGAGGCCGTAAGGGGTTACTACGCCCGTCTGGGGGTGGACTTTGACAGCGGCGACATCCTCATCACCACCGGCGGCAGTGAGGCGCTGCTCATGGCGATGCTTTGCATCCTCGACGAGGGCAGCGAGGTCATCGTTCCCGAGCCCTTCTACCCCAATTACCACACCTTTATCCGTGCGGCGGGAGGCCGTATCTGCCCGGTGCACACCAAGCCCGAGGACGGCTACCGCTACGCCACCCGGGAGCAGATCGAGCCGCTCATCAACGAAAACACCCGGGCGCTTCTGGTCACCAACCCAGGCAACCCCACCGGCACCGTCCTGACGGAGGAGGAGCTGCGCCTGCTGGCGGATATCGCCAAGGAGCATGACCTCTATTTCATCTGCGACGAGGTCTACCGCGAGTTCATTTATGACGGCGGCCACCTGACCACGGCGGCCCGTTTTGAGGATATGGCGGAGCAGATGATTCTTATCGACTCCGTCTCCAAGCGCTTCAGCGCCTGCGGCGCCAGAATCGGCGCGCTGCTCTGCCGCAACAAGGCCCTGATCGACGCGGCGACGAAGATCGCCCAGGCCCGTCTGAGCGTGGCCACCCTGGACCAGGTGGGCGCGGTGGCTCTCTACGGTGTGGAGCCGTCCTATTTCGACGCCACCCGCCAGGAATATCAGCACCGCCGCGACGTCTGCTACCGCAAGCTGCGGGAGATCCCCGGCGTTGTCACCACCGAGCCAAAGGGCGCCTTTTACACCATGGCCAAGCTGCCCGTGGACAACGCGGAGGACTTCCAGATGTTCCTGCTGCAGGAATTTGAGGACCACGGCGAGACGGTCATGTTCGCGCCGGGCAGCGGCTTCTATGCCACCGAGGGCGCGGGCGTCAGCGAGATCCGCATCGCCTATGTGCGCTGCGCGGAGGAATTGGAGCGGGCGCTGGACCTGCTTCGTCTGGCCATCGAGCGCTATAACAGGCGCTGACGGTGAACTGATTCTGATTCTTGATGAAAAAGTTTCATCAAGAATCAGTATTAATTGATGATTGGTATCAGTCTGTCGAAAAACTATCTTTTGATGAGAAGCCTCCCTCTGATGAGGGAGGTGGCAAAAATCTTTGATTTTTGACGGAGGGAGAGAAAATGCAGCAGATTTTTACTTGTTTCCGATAAAGACAGAACATTTTTATTCTCTCCCCCAGTCACGGCTGATGCCGTGACAGCCCCCTCGTCAGAGGGGGCCAAGGGACTTTTTTGACACGCTCTGGTATGAAATGCGGACCCTTGCGATCGGAAGCAGTACGCCGTAGGGCGCGCCGGTGCAGGAACAACCAAATGCGTACAAACTCGTTCGTCTGTACCGTCTGCCGCTTCGCGGACGGCACGCCGAGTCGGCGTGCCCTACGCTCCACCTATGAAGCTGCTTTATCAAGGTTTAGATTTAACAGCCTAGTAGGGGCGGACGACTCTGTCCGCCTTTTCGTTTCGATATAGATGCCGCCGGAGGCTGCTCCAAAACGGAACAGCCTCCGGCGGTATTTTGCCTTTATACAGGACAAACACGATTATTTCTCGCCCCGCAGCTCGATGATGCGGTCCCGCAGGACGGCGGCGTATTCGTACTCCATCATGCGGGCGGCGGCGCGCATTTCCTTTTCCAGCCGTGCGATCTCCCGTTCCCGCTCCACCTTGGTCATCTTCACGCCGTCGGCACGGGCCGCGTCGCTGTCGGACTGGGTGATCTCCAGCAGCTCCCGCACATCCTTGACGATGGTCTTGGGGACGATGCCGTGGGCCTTGTTGTAGGCGTCCTGGATGCCGCGGCGGCGGTTGGTCTCCTTGATGGCGGCGTCCATGGCGGCGGTGATCTTGTCGGCGTACATGATGACCCGGCCCCCGGCATTGCGGGCAGCGCGTCCGATGGTCTGGATCAGACTGGTCTCGCTGCGCAGGAAGCCCTCCTTGTCGGCGTCCAGAATGGCCACCAGGGACACCTCCGGCAGGTCCAGGCCCTCCCGCAGGAGGTTGATGCCCACCAGCACGTCGAATTTCGCCATGCGCAGGTCCCGCAGGATCTCCATGCGCTCCAACGCCGCCACATCGGAGTGCATATAGCGCACCCGGATGCCGGCCTTTTGCAGGTAACTGGTCAGATCCTCGGCCATGCGCTTGGTCAGGGTGGTGACCAGGACCCGCTCCTTGCGCTCCACCACGTGGTTGCACTCGCCGATGAGATCGTCGATCTGTCCCTCGATGGGCCGGACGAAGATCTCCGGGTCCAGCAGTCCCGTGGGCCGGATGACCTGCTCGGCGATCTGCCCGGCGCGGCCGCGCTCAAATTCGGCGGGCGTGGCGCTGACGTAGACCGCCTGGTGAATCTTGCTTTCAAACTCGGGGAAGGTCAGCGGGCGGTTGTCAAAGGCACTGGGCAGACGGAAGCCGTAGTCCACCAGGCTCTCCTTCCGGCTGCGGTCGCCGGCGTACATGGCCCGCACCTGGGGCAGCGTCACGTGACTTTCGTCCACAAACAGGATGAAATCCTCCGGGAAATAATCCAGCAGGGTCATGGGCGGCGTCCCGGGGGCTCTGCCGGAAATGACGCGGGAATAGTTCTCGATGCCGCTGCAGAAGCCGATCTCCTGAAGCATCTCGATGTCGTACATGGTGCGCTGGCGGATGCGCTGGGCCTCCAGGAGCTTGTCATGGGCCTTGAACCAGGCTTCCCGCTCCTCCATTTCCGCCTCGATCTCGAAGATGGCCCGTTTCAGCTTTTCCGGCGAGGCGACGTAATGGGAGGCCGGGTAGATGGCCACATGGTTGACCACCCGTTCCGGGATGCCGGTGACGGCGTTGATCTCGGAGATCCGGTCGATCTCGTCGCCGAAAAACTCCACGCGGATGGCCCGTCCCGACCAATAGACGGGGTAAATTTCCACCGTGTCGCCACGGACGCGGAAGGTGTTGCGGGCAAAGTCAATGTCGTTGCGCTCGTAGCGGATCTCGACCAGCTTGCGCATCAGCTCCTCGCGGTTTTTCTCCATGCCCGTCCGCAGGGAGATGACCATGTTTTTGTAGTCGATGGGGTCGCCCAGGCCGTAGATGCAGGACACGGAGGCCACCACGATGACGTCCCGCCGCTCAAAGAGGGAGGAGGTGGCGCTGTGGCGCAGGCGCTCGATCTCGTCATTGACCGCCGAGTCCTTTTCGATATAGGTGTCCGTGTGGGCGATATAGGCCTCGGGCTGGTAGTAGTCGTAGTAGGAAATGAAATATTCTACGGCGTTTTCCGGGAAAAATTCCCGGAATTCGCTGCAAAGCTGGGCAGCCAGGGTCTTGTTGTGGGCCAGCACCA
>CAMFZO010000169.1 GCA_946006895.1 uncultured Clostridia bacterium
GTGCCCTCGGTGACGACGGATTCGATCAGCTCGCACATGGTGGCGGAGGTCTCCTCGGAGATGACCTGCCGCACCACGGTTCTGCCGTAGCTTTCCAGGACATTGCCCTTTTCGTCCAGCACCTGAGAGACCACATGAGGCTCCAGCAGATAGCCGCCGTTGACAACGGCGGACACCGCCGTGACCATCTGAATGGGTGTGGGCTTGACGGTCTGGCCGAAGGAGGTGGCGATCAGGTAGCTGGTGCCGTAGGTGTCGTTGTCCGCCAGACGTTCCCTGCTGTGGAACAGGCCGCTTGCCTCGCCGGGCAGGTCGATGCCCGTCTGCTCCATGAGGCCGAAGGCGCGGCAATAGTCGTAGAGGGTGCCGCCGCCGATCTTCAGGCCCATGTGGGCAAAGGCGATATTGCAGGAATTCTGGAGGGCCTGAGCGGTGGTCTCGCTGCCGTGGCCGCTGTGCCGCCAGCAGTTCAGGGGCTGTTGGCGTCCCTCCAATTTTTCCGCGCCTGCGCAGTAAAAAGTGTCGTTGAGGGTCACGGCGCCGGAATCCAGCCCCGCCGCCAGAGTGAACAGCTTAAAGGTCGAGCCGGGCTCATAGCCGTCGGAGACGCAGCGGTTGCGCCACTGCTTCAGGCGTGCGGCAGCCACCGCGCTGTTGTAGGCGCTGAGGGCCTGTTCCCGTTCCTCCGAATCCTCCGGGTACTCCATGGCGGCCTGATACTGGGCCTCCAGCTCTATTTCCACGTCATCATCGTAAATGGTCAGATAGCTGTTGGGGTCATAGCCCCCCAGGGTGGCCATGGCAAGGATGTCGCCCGTCTGGGCGTCCATGACGATGCCGAAGGCCCCGTTTTGCACGTCGTAACGGTCAATGGCGTCACGTATCTGCTTTTCCAGGGCTTTCTGCACGGTCAGATCGATGGTCAGTACCAGACTGTCCCCGTCAGTAGCCTCATAGTAAGTCTCATAGGAATAAAGCATTTCGGTCTCGTTGTTGCCCTTGGTGGTGATGACCGCCCCGGCAGTTCCCTCCAAAACGCTGTTGTAGTAGGCCTCCAGCCCCTCGGAGCCTTTGTTCTCCGTGTTGGTGAAGCCCAAAAGCTGCGAGGCCGTCGCACAGTTGGGATAGTAGCGCAGGGAGTCCGGCTCCAGATGCACGCCGACGATGTCATTGTCGCTGACGAACTGGCGTACCGCGTCGCAGATCTCCTTTCCCTGCTTTCTGCGCAGGAGTTTGTAGCGCATGGCCGTGTCGGAAGCCTGCTTTTTGATATATTCCTCATCCAGATCCAGCAGGACCGCCAGATTTTCCGCCAGAAAGTCGATGTCCACATGGTTCTGCTTCAGCTCCAGCGGATCCAGAAATATATTCTCCACGCTGGTCGAGGCGGCAAGGACCTCCATATTGCGGTCATACACCGTCCCGCGAGAGGCAGTGACGCTTGTGCTGCGGGTCTGGTTGCTGATGGCCTTGGACTGATAATACTCATGATCCACAAGCATCAGCTTGACCAGCCTGCCGGCCAGAACGACAAAAGCGATGATGCCAAAAAGAACGGTCAAGGCTAAAATCCCCTTGCGAATACCGGTATCGGTTACCTCCTGCGGCGGACGCTTTCTCTTCTGTCGGACGCTGGTCTGCTTCATGCTTGCCTCCGGGAAATAAAGTTAGGCTGAGGGGAGTCGAACCCGAATCGGTTTTCATAGGCATATTTTCGCCGATGCTGCGGAAAATCCCTTGAAAATACAGCAAGTATTCCCTACGGGATTTTCCTTGCCTCGCCAAAAATTTGCTCTATGAAAACTGCTTTGCACCGCTTGAGCGAGCAATTTTCGAGAGATTTTTGGTGCGAAGGACGCAGCCTTGCTGACGCAATGCAAGGACGACAAGCCAAAAAGCGCCGAAAAGAGACGCTCAGAGGCGGTTCGGGTTTGACTCCACTCAGCCAAAAACATGGGCGGCTGGTGTCTGCTGCCGCCCATGTTCTGCTTGTTCACTCTATGCCCGCGCTAAGAGAAGTATTCCGTCAGGTCAACAAAGACGCTTTGAAATGCTTCAAATATCCGCACAAAAGTATTTTTCTCCTCCGGAACGAACACCTCAGTGGTGTCGCTGCCGGGGATCTCTATGACGCGGATCTGGGTCGGCAGCGGCTCCCGCATACCCAGCTCCCGGGCACGCTCTGCCACCGTCTCAAGATCCACCTTGCTTTCATATTCATATGACAGGCGTTCATTTTCCTCCGTCAGCTCCGCTCTGCTCTCCTGCAGGGCAGCGCCCTCGCTCTTTGCCTCGTAGAGGCGGACGTAGTTGAACACCACCAAAAAGAGCAAAAACAGGGCCATAGCGCCGCCCAGGATCGTAAAAGCCGACAACTCAAAACGCACCGCCGGTTTCTTCTGCGGTTGGGGCTTTGGCTCCTCCGGGAGCTTTTTCGGGCGCGGCAGCGGTCGGGCCGTATTGCCTCGCGTCGTATAAATATCATAGGCGGCGGCTCCGTTGGTACGGAATCGTTCTGCCATGATAAGCGCCCCTTTCTACCTCATAATTTTTCCGCAACGCGGAGCTTTGCGCTTCGTGCGCGGGGATTCTCCGCCAGTTCCTCCGGGCCGGAAACGATGGGCTTGCGGCTCACGATCCGGACCTCCGGCTTTCTTCCGCAGACGCAGACAGGAAATTCCGGCGGACAGATACAGCCTCGCGCTGCCTGCTGCATCTCGGTTTTTACGATACGGTCTTCCAGGGAATGGAAAGAGATGACCGCCAGCCTGCCGCCGGGTTTGAGACGGCGAAAGGCCGTCTGCAGCAGAGTCCGAACCGCGCCCAGCTCGTCGTTGACCGCGATGCGGATGGCCTGAAAGCTCCGCTTGGCCGGATGCTGTTTCTCTCGCAGCGCCTGCGGAGGCATCGCGCTGCGGATGACGTCTGCCAGCGCAAGGGTGGTGGCGATGGGCGCCGCCTCCCGCCTGCGGACGATGGCGGCGGCGATCTGTGGCGCGTAGCGCTCCTCGCCGTATTCATAGAGGATGCGCCGCAGCTCCTCCTGAGGCCAGGTGTTGACCACCTCATAGGCAGTCAGTGTGTCCTGCCGGTCCATCCGCATATCCAGCGGCGCGTCGGCCATGTAGGAAAAGCCCCGCTCCGCGTCGTCCAACTGTGGCGAGGAAACGCCCAAGTCAAAGAGCATCCCGTCCACAGCGTCGATTTTCAGTTCATTCAAAATACTGTCCAGGGCCGAGAAATTGGAGTGCACCGTAATGACCCGGTCCAGGAAGGGCGACAGCCGTTCTCTTGCCGCCTGCAGGGCGGCCTCATCCCGGTCCACGCCGATGAGCGTTCCCGTGGTCAGCCGCTTGGCGATCTCATAGGAATGTCCCCCGCCGCCAAGGGTGCCATCCAGATAGATCCCGGCAGGCTTGATATTCAGGGCATCAATGCACTCGTCCAGCAGGACGGATCTGTGTATAAATTCCATCAGAAGCCCAACTCTTCCATAACGGCGGCAATGGCCTCCGGCGTGAGGTATTTCGCTTCCTCGGCCTCATAGCGCTCTGCCGACCAGATCTCCGCGCGTCCGGCCTGTCCCAGGAAGATCACTTCTTGCCCGATCCCCGCATATTCACGGAAGGATTCCGGCAGGAGGAAACGGCCTTGCTTGTCCGGCTCGCACTTGGCAACTGTCTCTTATACACATCTGACGCTGCCGACGAAGGCTTAGGTGT
>CAMFZO010000170.1 GCA_946006895.1 uncultured Clostridia bacterium
TTAAAAATATTTAACACTAAATAATAAAAGAGATACATATTGCCAGACATAAGAAAAACTGGAATCCGGGAAGGGATTCCAGTGTAAATATTCATGCGTTAGAGAGTCTTATTATCCTAACTCTTTGGTCCGGCGGTAGGCGGATACGACCGCGTCCTCCGCTGCGGCGCGGAAGCCGCCTTTTTCCAGAGCCATGACGCCGGCAATGGTGCTTCCGGCGGGGGAGCAGACCTCGTCCTTCAGCGCGCCGGGGTGCTTGCCCGTTGCCAGGACCATTTCTGCGGCGCCGCACACGGTCTGCGCGGCGTATCGCAGCGCCTCAGCCCGGGACAGTCCGCAGGCTACACCGGCATCAGCCAGGGCCTCGATAAAGACGCAGACAAAGGCCGGTCCGCAGCCTGAAACGGCGCTGACGGCGTCGATCAGAGCCTCCGGCGTGGGGGCGACCAGGCCGGAGCCTTGGAGCACGGCTTCCAGCGCGGAGAAATCCTCCCGGGTCGCCGCGCCGTTGCCGCAGTAGACAATGACGCCCTTGCCGATCTTGGCCGGGGTGTTGGGCATGATGCGCAGCACCGGGTAGCTGCCGCCTGCCATGGCGGAGATCTGGCCGGTGGTCAGTCCGGCTGCCATGGAGACCAGGACGAAACGGTCCTGCCGCGCGGCGAGGATGGGTTTCAGCTCCTCTAAAACCCCGGCCATTTTCTGGGGCTTGACACCCAGAAAGATCATTTCAGCCTGAGCGGCGACCTCCGCGTTGCTGACCGCTGCGGCGCCCAATCCGGCGGCAAAGACCTGCGCCTTTTCCAGAGTGCGGCTGCTGACCAGCAGGTGCTCCGGGCCGACAGCTTTTGCCGCGACCTGTGCCAATGCGCCGCCCATATTGCCGACGCCGATGAATCCGATCTTATCCATACCGTCACCTCAACGAATCTGTCCGCTGCCGCGGATGATGTATTTATATGTGGTCAGCTCCCGCAGACCCATGGGACCGCGGGCGTGGAGCTTCTGTGTGGAGATGCCCATTTCGCAGCCCAGGCCAAACTCTCCGCCGTCGGTAAAGCGGGTGGAGGCGTTGACGTATACGGCGGCGCTGTCCACGCGGCGAACGAAGCTGTCTGCGGCTGCCTCATCGGAGGTCAGAATGGCCTCGCTGTGGCCGGTGGAGTGGGCAGCGATGTGTTCAATCGCTTCTTCCACGGAGCCGACGACCTTGACTGCCAGAATGTAGTCCAGAAATTCCGTGTCGAAATCCGCCGGGCCTGCGGGTGTGCCGCCCAGGAGGGGACAGGCCTCCGCGTCCGCCCGAAATTCCACCGGCGGCAGGCCGCGCACTTCCCGGTCCCCGGTCAGGGCCTTTTTGAGCATGGGCAGGAAGGCTGCCGCAATGTCCCGGTGGACCAGGCAGACCTCCGCCGCGTTGCACACCGACGGGCGGCTGGTCTTGGCGTTTTCGATAATGCGCAAGGCCATTTGCAGATCGGCTGTGCGGTCAACGTAGATATGACAGATACCGGTGCCAGTTTGAATACAGGGGACCTTGGCGTTTTCCGTGCAGGCGCGGATCAGCCCGGCGCCTCCACGGGGGATCAGCAGATCAATGTAGCCGACGCCCTGCATCAGCTCCGCAGCGCTTTGCCGGGAGGGATCCTGCACCAGTTGGACGGCCTGACGCGGCAGCCCGACCTTTTCCAACCCGTCCTGCAGGGCGCTGGTGATGGCGCTGGCAGAGAGAAAGGCCTCTTTTCCGCCGCGCAGGATGCAGGCGTTGCCGCTTTTGACGCACAGGGCGGCTGCGTCGGAGGTCACGTTGGGACGGCTTTCATAAATGATGGCGATGACGCCCAGGGGAACGGCGGTTTTTTCAATGACCAGGCCGTTGGGACGGACCTCACGCGCCAGCACCTCGCCCACCGGGTCCGGCAGCAGGGCGACCTGGCGGATGCCGTCGGCCATGGCACGGATACGGGATTCGGTAAGGGCCAGACGATCCAGCATCACCGGGGAGATGTGGTCCTTTGCCGCCTCCATATCCTGCCGGTTTGCCGCGAGAATCTCCGGCGTCCGGTCACAGAGACACTGGGCCATGGCCTCCAACGCGTTATTTTTTAATAATGTATCGGCCCTTGCCAGCAGGGGTGCCGCTGCCTTTGCCGATTGCATCTGCTCCAGAGTTGTCATTTTAACGCCTCCCTATAAATCTTGTCCCCGCAGGGGCTCCCTCTACGATTTGGTAGAGGATGTCCGGGTCGGAGCCGTTGGCTATGACCATGTCGATGCCTGCGGCGTTGACCCGCTGTGCGGCGCGGAGCTTGGTCGCCATGCCGCCGGTACCCAAATGCGAGCCGCTCCCGCCGGCCAAAGCCAGAATTTCCGGCGTGATGGCCTCCACGCGGGAGATGAGCCTGGCGTCGGCGTCGGTGTGGGGATCAGCGGTGTAAAGGCCGTTGATGTCCGACAGGAGAACAAGCAGGTCTGCCTTGACGCTCTCGGCAACAATGGCTGCCAGGGTGTCGTTGTCGCCGATGACGATCTCCTCGGTGGCGATGGTGTCGTTTTCGTTGAGGATCGGCAGCGCCCCCAGCTCCAGCAGGCGGAACAGGGTGTTATGGAAATTCTTCCGGCGCTGTTCGTTTTCAATGTCGCTGCCGGTCAGAAGAAGCTGGGCGACAGTGTGGTGGTATTCGGAAAAGAGCTTGTCGTAAATGTACATCAGCTCGCACTGTCCCACAGCCGCTGCCGCCTGCTTGCCCGGCATATCCGTGGGCCGCTCACGCATCCCCAGCTTACCGACGCCCATGCCGATGGCACCGGAGGATACCAGGACAATCTCGTTACCGGCGTTCTTCAGATCGCTGAGCACCTTGCAAAGCTGCTCGACCCGGCGGATATTCAGCATCCCCGTGGAGTGGGCCAGGGTCGAGGTGCCGACTTTTATCACAATTCTCATACTTATTCCTCCATTTCCCACATTGTAGCAAACTTTTTCACAAAATGCAACCGTCCGGCGCATAAAGATTCATAAAAGCGTTGGCGTCGGCAGGGAAGGGGAGAAAAAGAAATCTGGCACTATTTTCTGCCCGGTCGGCGAAACTGATTTTTCTCCGTTTCTCACAAAGTTTTCTGAAAAAAATTATAAAAAATCACAAAAAAGTCCTTGACATTCACGGCTGAGTGTATTACTATATAGGGGCGCGCGCGGGGAAGCATTCAACGCTGCCGCGTGTGTCAAATGCGATGAAGCAGGAGATTGCGTCACTTGACGGTAACTTCTGCGGAGTATGTCCGGTCATCGGGCGGCTGAGGCAATCTGTGTATGTGGCGTATATCGCCGCAATGGATGCACGGCCGGCAAACGTCGGTCGTTTTTCATGGATGCGGAGTGATACGCACGGTTAAGCGTACAGCAAAATCGCCTCGACCGTACCCAGCAGACTACGAAAACTGAGTACGTTTTTCAAGGAGGAAACAACAAAATGGCAAACACCATGATCAGAATTCGCCTGAAGGCTTATGATCATCAGCTCATCGACGCCACTGCGGAGAAAATCGTTGAGTCCGCAAAGCGCAACGGCGCTACCGTATCCGGTCCCATTCCCCTTCCTACCAAGAAGGAAGTCGTCACCATTCTCCGTGCTGTTCATAAGTACAAGGATTCCCGTGAGCAGTTCGAGCGCAGAACCCACAAGAGACTGATCGATATTCTCAACCCCAA
>CAMFZO010000171.1 GCA_946006895.1 uncultured Clostridia bacterium
GATTCCTCTACGTCTCGTGGGCTCGGAGATGTGTATAAGAGACAGGTCCACGCGGTAATACCGGAAAGCACCGACAGCCAGGGCGAGAATCAGGCCGATCCAGCCCAGACGCTTGGCTGCGTTGATGAAATTATGCAGAATGACGGCAAAGTTGATCTCAAGGCCGGAGTTGCTGCGTTCTTCCTCCATCAGTTCTCCACCTCCTTCTCAGCGGACTTTTTGCTCTTGCCGCGCCCGTAGCCGTACCCATAGCCGTAGCCGTACCCGTAGCCGTATCCATAGCCGTAGCCGTAGCTATAACCACCGGCGGACAGGTTAATGGAACAGAAGGACCGGACATTGTTGAGCACAAAGCCCATAAACTCAGATTGGGCATCGCTGAGCGAGTCAATGGCATCGTTGATGGCGATGGCGGGGACCAGATCCTGACGCACGACCAGAAGGGAGGCATCCGCAGCCTCGGCGATGATCTCCGCGTCGGCAAAAAGGCCCAGGGGAGGCGTATCGACAATGATATAGCTGTATTGCTTGCGCAACGCTTCCAGAATCGGACGGAAGGAATCGGGAGAGAAAGTCTCGGCCCGGTGGCGGCGGACGCTCTCGGCGAAAAGAACGCTGAGATTGCAATGGTCCAGACGCACCACCGCATCCTTGAGAGACTGGTCGGTAAAGCCCTTGACCATCAGTGTGCCGAAGTCCTTGCCGTTCTCCACCGGGTACTCAAACACCAGATGCTGGGCGGGTTTGCGCAGGTCCGCGTCCAGCAGCAGCACCCGGTGGTGCTTTTCCGCCAGAGACAGGGCGATATTGGCGGCAACGGTGGATTTTCCCTCGTTTTCGCTGCAGCTTGTTACAATAAAGACCTGCTTTCCCTGCTTTTCGTGGGCGCGCTCCAGGAAGACCCGGAGCTGGTGGATGGTCTCCGTGTAATAAAAACTGATGGTGGGATTGGTGATCAGCAGAGAGGACTTCTTGCGCTTCCAAAGGCTCTGGAGGGTGCGGTTTTTCCGCTCGTGGTAGATGGTGGTCAGCAGCTTGCCGTCGATCTGCCGTTTGGCGCCGCTGGGCGTCTGCACGGTGTCGGCCTGAATGGACATCATGACCAGCAGCACGATCATCAGCAGCGCGCCGATGGGCGCCGAAAAGGTCAGGAGCTTGCTGCGGGAGGAAGAACCGTTGGGCGTGGTGCTGATGGTAGGGCCGTTGATGTTGTCCAGGACCATGGAGGAAAAGATGTTCTGGGAATACGCGCCGTGAGTGTCCATGATGGCAAGGGCGCTCTTGTAGGCCAACTCCGGTGTGTCTGCCGTCAAGTCCATAATCAGGATGTTGGTGTTTTCCGGGACGCTGACCGACACCGTGGCGGGGAAGCTGCTCATGCCCATGCGTTCGGCGGCAGCCTGACGCACCAGGTCACTGGAGATCAGGGTGGCAAACTGCTCAGCCACGGTATCCGTGGCGGCGACGGTGACGCTGGTGGCGTTGACGCTGTTGCGGGAGGTGAGGGAAAAGGTGACGGAGCTGGTGTAGGTGGGCGTCATAGCCAGGCCCTGCACCAGATAGACAGCCATCACGGCGGTCAGCGCGCCGACAATGACCATCCAGAAATATCGCAGGATAAAGCGAAGGATACAAAACAGGTCAAAATCCGACCATTCGATACGCTTTTTCTCTTCCATAGCTTTCTCCTTATTCGACCACGACGGTCAGGATCACGTTGTAGGTCAGGCCCCTGGCGTTGGTGTAGGAATAGGTGACGTCGTAGCAGCCGCGGGTGGACAGATCCAGAGTGCTGGCGTCGATGTTGATGTCGTCATAATCCACGCTCTGACCGCCGGAGGACTCCTTGGCGCTGACGATGTAGCCGCGCAGGGTCTCCTCGTCCAATTGGGAGTCCGCGTCGGCGTAGATCAGATACTCGGAAAGGCGGATGACCGGATGGCGGGAGGTGATGTTCTCGATGGTGACGGTCAGCTTCGCCACAGCGGTGTCGCCGGAGGAATTGGTGACCTGGACGGTGATGGGATACAGGCCCTTTTCAGCGCTGCTGACGGAGGAGGAGGCGACACGGATACGCTGGCTGATGTTGCCGTCGATGCTGTCATGGGCCGTCAGACGGTCCGACAGGGAAATGATGCTGTTGATGTTGTAGATCAGCGGCTGCGTCAGGGAGAATCTGGGCTTCCGGTAATCGGTGTAGGTGACGCTGCGGCTGTAGGTGCAGACGTTGGAGGAGGAATCGAAGACCGCGTACTGGATCATGGCGGTATTGGAGCCGTAGAGCTGCGACACCTTGCGCACGACGATACGGTCGGTCAGGTCGCCGTCCACATTGTCCGATGCCGTCAGACCGGCGCACAGATCCCTGTCGGTGGCGGAAACGCTGACCTCCAGCGGCACACCGTCACAGACGATCATCGGCGCTTCCCGATCCACCATAAGCCGGTCATAGCAGAAAAAAGCGCAGAATACCACTGAGACGATAAGAAAAACAACGATCAGAATGATTTGTACATTTTTCATATGGCTTCCTCTTTGTCCGGCGGGTACCTATATTTCCTTTTCCGGCACGGGGATGGGCCGGTCCAGAATGATACGCCGGGGGTTCTTTTCGAGCAAAAGCTCCGTATACTGCGGCGGCACGAGACGCTTCAGCACCGGCAGCAGGGATTGAAAGCCGGTGGGGCGGTAGTAGGTGTCATGGGCGTCGCTGGCAATGACATGGGCAATGCCGGAGGTGAGAAGATGCACACCGGCTCTTTGCGCGCCTGAACCGAGGCGGCCCAGGATGCTGCCCTTGTTGAGCTGGATCACATAGCCTGCGGCAAACCATTCCACCGCCAACCGCGGATTCTCCTGCACACAGCGGTAGCGCTCCGGGTGAGCCACCACGGGGACGTAGCCGCAGCGGGCGATGGTCGTCAGCGCGGCGGTAATGGCGCTGCCGGGGGACTCGAAATTGAATTCCGCCAGCAGATAACGGGAGTGATTCAGCGTCACCACCTGCTTGCGCTCCAAAAGCTGCCGCAGATTGGAGCGCTGAGCGAACAGCTCCGATCCGGGCAGGATCTCGATGGGGATATGGTGCTGCTTCAGCAGGGCGCGGAACATGGAAAAGCGTTCGGTGTAGGTCCGGTCCCGGTAGTTGCCGCGGTGACGCCCGCGCACGCCGAAAAGATTGGAGTGGGGCGTGGCGACGATGGTTTTCACGCCGCTGCGGTAGGCATGCTCGGCCATGGCGCAGGCGATATGGGCGTTTTCCGCGCCGTCGTCCACCCAGGGGATGATATGGCAATGCAGATCGATCATAAAGTCCTCCGATGTACGGTTAGCATACCTCTCCATTCTATGATACCTTAATAATATAACACAGGATCCCGTCTATTTCAACAAGAAAATCATGTATCCACTCTTTGCAACTGCAAGCAGCTGCGTGGCTAAGGACTAAGGACTAAGGGTGAATGACCGAGGTGTCTGCTGCGCAGACGATTGATATTCTGTAGGGGCGGACGACCCCTGTCCGCCCTAAGTTGCCGGAGGCAACTTCTTGACTAAGGGCTAAGGACTAAGGGTGAATGACGGAGGTGTCTGCTGCGCAGACGATTGATATTCTGTAGGGGCGGACGACCCCTGTCCGCCCTAAGTTGCCGGAGGCAACTTCTTGACTAAGGGCTAAGGACTAAGG
>CAMFZO010000172.1 GCA_946006895.1 uncultured Clostridia bacterium
CAGACGCCGGAGGATATTTTCACTTACCTGGAAAGCGGGAAAAAATAAGCGGAGTGCTTGCAAAATGAGCCTATTTGATCTGATCGTCACAGCCATTGCCCTTTCCATGGACGCCTTCGCGGTGTCCATCACCAAGGGGCTGTCCACCCCCAACGTGCGGCTGAAGCACAGCCTGATCTGCGGCGCCTATTTCGGCGGCTTTCAGGCGCTGATGCCGCTGCTGGGCTTTCTTCTGGCCAGCTCCTTTGCCTCCTACATCCGCGCCTATGACCACTGGATCGCCTTTATCCTGCTGGCTCTTATCGGCGTGAACATGGTGCGCGAGGCCCTTTCCGAGGACGGAGAGAACGGAAACGCCTCCTTTGCCTTCCGCGTGATGCTGCCCCTGGCCATCGCCACCAGCATCGACGCCCTGGCGACGGGCGTGTCCTTCGCCCTGACGGACACCAATATTTGGGCGGCTATCTCCATCGTCGGCGCCACCACCTTCCTCTTTTCCATGGCGGGCGTCAAGGTCGGCAGCGTTTTCGGCGCGAAATACAAGTCCAAGGCGGAGTTTATCGGCGGTCTGATTCTAATTTTGATGGGTCTGAAAATTTTGGTCGAGCACCTGTACGGTGCGGCATAGGAGAAGCTATGGAACTCTGGGATGTATATGACGAGCACCGGCAGCTCGTAGGCAGGACCCACGTGCGGGGCGTTCCCATGGCACCGGGCGAATATCATCTGGTGGTCTTCGTCTGGGTCTTTGATGGCAGGGGCCGGGTGCTGATGACCAAGCGTTCGCCGGAAAAGCGCAGCTATCCCAACAAATGGGAGCATACCGGCGGCGCGGCGCAGGCAGGAGAAAGCAGCCTGCAGGCCATTCAGCGGGAGCTGTTCGAGGAGACCGGCATCCGCGCCGAGACCCGGGAATTCCATCTGGCGGAGACCTACTGCCGCAGAGGTGACAATGACATCTGCGACATCTATTTTCTGGTAAAGGACGTGCCTCTGGAGGCGCTGACCATGCAGCCCGGCGAGACCTGTGAGGCAAAATGGGTCAACCGTCAGGAACTGGAGGAAATGATTTCCGAAGGCGTTGTGGCACGGCCCGATGTGCGGCGCTACCGGCAGTTGGACAGAAAGCTGGACAAATATCTGCGTTGACGCAGAACACGGGAGGAAGCATATATGCCCAGATTCTTTGTGCCTGAAGCGGAGATCGGCGGAAGCTTTATGGTCCTGACCGGAGAAAACGCCGCCCATGCCAAGGTCCTGCGGCTGAAAAACGGCGACGAGGTGACCGTCTGCGACGGCAACGGCACCGACTACCGCTGCACCGTCTCCGACGTGGCCAGCGGACAGATCAGCCTGATCGTCCACGCCGCCTCCCCTGCCGAAAGCGAGGCAGCCGTATCCTGCAGCATCTACATGGCCTATGCCAAGGCGGATAAATTTGAACACGTGATCCAAAAAGCCACGGAGCTGGGCGCATCGGAGCTGGTCTGCTTCCCCTCCGCCCGCTGCGTGTCTCGGCCCGATGAAAAAGCCCTGCAGAAAAAGCTGGAGCGCTGGCAGAAGATCGCCGCCTCCGCAGCCGAGCAGTCCCGGCGCGGCAGGATTCCGGCGGTCATTGCGCTGCCCTCCTATGCCGACGCCCTGCGACGTGCCGCGCAGGCAGACCTGGCCGTATGCTTCTATGAAAACGAGACCGCGACCACTTTCCGCGTCGCCATGGAGGCCGCTCCTTTCCGCACCGCTTCCCTTCTGACCGGTCCGGAGGGTGGCTTTGAGCCTTATGAGATCACCCAGGCGGCCCAGGCCGGGCTGCGGATCTGCACTCTCGGCAAGCGGATCCTGCGCTGTGAAACGGCACCTCTTTGCGCACTTTCCGTCCTCATGTATGCCTCCGGGGAATTTTGACCCGCCGCCCCTTGACGAAACGGGAAAAATGAGAGATAATACAGGATAAGAGAGAACGTTTTCAATTTTTGGGGAGAAAAATATGATTGGATTTTATGATTACACGGTCCTGCTGACCTACCTGAGCCTGCTCTCAGCCGTCGGTGGTATCGCCCTCGCCATGACAGGCCATCCGATTCTGGCGACCATCGGTCTGCTGCTGTGCGGTCTGTGCGATATGTTTGACGGCAAGGTCGCCCGTACCAAGAAAAACCGCAGGGAAGAAGAACGGGCCTTCGGCATTCAGATCGACTCGCTGAGCGATCTTGTCGCTTTCGGCGTTCTTCCGGCGGTCATCGTCCTGAGCCTCTGCCGCGATTGCTGGTATGCCTATATCATTGCGCCCCTCTATGTGCTGGCAGGCCTGATCCGTCTGGCCTATTTCAATGTCACCGAGGAGCTGCGCCAGAAAGAGACAGACGAGTGCCGCAGTTCCTATTCCGGTCTGCCCATCACCTCTGCCGCGCTGGTTTTTCCGGTCTTCTACTGCGGTATGGCAGTCTATTGTCAGTGCATCTTTGGTCGTATTGAGCCGTACAGGGATCTGTTCGGCGGCACCGGGTTCGGCGTAGCCCTTTGCATCATCACCGCCCTGACCGGCCTGTGCTTCGTGCTTCCCTTTCACATCCGCAAGCCCCGGGCGAAGGAGCTTTTGCTGCTTCTCGGCGTCGGCGTCCTGATCGCCGTTGTCCTGCTGTTGGCAGTATACCTCTGATTTATGGAGCGAGACATGAAAAAACTGCTTCTCATTATGAACCCCTGCTCCGGTACAAAGAAAGCCAACCACGTTCTGGCCGACATCATCAATATCCTCAACCGGGGCGGCTTTGACGTGACAACCTATATGACCGCCGCCCGTGCCGATGCGACGGAGGTGGCGGCCGCCCGCGCAACCGAGTTTGATGTGATCCTCTGCGTCGGCGGCGACGGTACCTTCAACGAGGTGATCTCCGGCCTTTACGGCGCCGGCAGCCATACCCCCGTCGGCTACATCCCCGCCGGCAGCACCAACGATTTTGCCAACAGCCTACACCTGTCCAAGGACCTGCTGCAAGCCGCCAGGGATGTGGTCATGGGCATCCCCCGCCCGCTGGATATCGGGCGCTTCAACGACCGCTATTTTTCCTATATTGCCTCTTTCGGCGCCTTTACCCGCGCCTCCTACGCCACCTCCCAGAGCCTGAAAAACACCTTGGGCCACTTTGCATATATTCTCAGCGGCATCAAGGAGATCGCCGCCATCCGCAGCAAGCATCTGCGCGTGACCACGGCCGACGGCACGGTTTTTGAGGATGATTATATTTTCGGTGCCATCAGCAATTCCACCTCTGTCGCCGGCCTTTTGACCCTCGATCCCGGTATTGTGGACATGAGCGACGGCCTGTTTGAGCTTTTGCTGATCCGCAAGCCCCGCACACCGCTGGAGCTGAGCGACTGCATCCGCGCTCTGACAACTCAGGATTACGACACGCCCATGCTGACCCTGTCCTCCTCGGAACGGGTGGAGATCGACGCCCCGGCGGATATGGACTGGACTCTGGACGGCGAATGGGCGGAGGGTGCCGAACACTGTACGGTGGAAAACCTGCACCACGCGGTCAACGTTATCGTCCATCCGAAAAGCTGATACTGATTCTTGATGAAAAAGTTTCATCAAGAATCCCGAGTGCTGCGCACACTCACATCTGTCTCTTATACACATCTGACGCTGCCGACGAAGGCTTAGGTGTA
>CAMFZO010000173.1 GCA_946006895.1 uncultured Clostridia bacterium
GGCGTAGGGTCGGTTGGCTTCGCCGCCGGACGCTGCGGAATCCTCCGGCAGCACGCCCTGCTCGGCGAGCTTCTTTTCTTCAAAACGCTTTGCCGCAGCCTCGCGCTCCTGCTTTTCGCGGAGCTGCTGTTTTTTCTTGCTGGTGTTTTCCGTGATGCCGTCGGGATTGGCGGCGCGTTTGGCGGCGCGGATGCGCTCCTTTTCCGCCTCCTCAGCGGCACGCTCGGCGGCCTTCTGACGCTTGACCTCGTCCTCCGCGTCGTAGATCTTGCGGTAGTGCTTGGTCAGGAAGTAGTCCTGGACAATGCCGAAAACGCTCTGGGCGATCCAGTAGATGGACAGGCCCAGGGGATACATGAAGCCGAAAACGACAGACATAAGGGGCATGAGCATGGTCATGGTCTTGCCGGTCTGGGCGCTCTTGGCGGCAGCCTCGTCCACTTCGCCTTTTTCATTGCGGATGACGGTGTTGTTCATCTTCTGGCTGATGAACATGGACAGATAGTTCAGTCCGCCGGAGATCAGCGGTACCAGGAACCCGCCGATCTGGCTCCATCCGGCCAGGGTCCATACTTTCCAGTCCGGCGTCTGGCCCAGGTCAATGCCAAGGAAGGTCAGGTTCAGGTTTTTGACGCCCTCCACGATGCCCTTGCCGTAGACCTCAATGTTCTGCGCGGCGGCATACTGCCAATAGTAGTTCAGCTTGTCCACTTCCACGTTCTGCGCGGCAGCGACAACCTGTTTGATCTGGTCCAGCTCCTCGGTGGACAGGTGCAGCAGATAGTGCAGCGGCTCACGGATGACCACAAACAGGGGGAACAGGATCAGCAGCGGAAGCAGCGACCACAGGCAGCCGCCGAACATACTGACGCCTTCATCCTTGTAGAGCTGGTTGACCTCCTGCTGATACTTCTGCTTGTCGTCGCCGCAGGCAAGCTCGATCTGCTTGATCTTCGGCTGCAGGCGGCTGGTTTTCATCATGCTCTTTTTGCTCTTCATGCTGGCCGGCAGAAGCACCAGCTTCACAGCTAGAGAGAACAGGATCAGAGCGATACCGTAGTTGTTGAAGAAGGTATAAAAAAACTCCAACACATAGCCAAAGGGGATTCTGATAAATTCCATTGTTTCCTCCAAAATGGGAGTGGGTGGTCACGGCACCGGGTCATAGGGGTCGCCGTGGTTGAACGGGTTGCATCGCAGCAGCCGTTTGAACGTCAGCCATCCGCCTTTCCACGCGCCGTACTTTTCGATGGCCTCCAGGCCGTATTCCGAGCAGGTGGGAATAAACCGGCATTTACCGGGAAAGGCGGGTGAAATGTGCTTGCGGTAAAACCGGATGAGGAATAAAAGGAGCCGCTTCATAGGGCGCTCAACCCCAGCCGTCCGGTCAATGTGCGGAAAGACTTTTCCAGGGCGGCAAATTCCGCCTCCACCGCTGCGGTCCTGGCCACGACGACGATGTCATAGCCCGACGGCAGGCAGGAGGCGTTGTGCCTCACGATCTCCCGCAGTCTGCGGCGCACACGGTTGCGCACCACAGCATGTCCCAGCTTGGTGCTGACGGTCAGCCCCACCCGGGTGACCTCCAGCCGGTTGCGGGCGCAGTAGATCACCAGATAGCGGTTGCCGGCGCTTTTTCCCTTATAATAAAGGCGGCGGAAGGCCGCGTTTTCTTTCAGCGGGACGACCATGAGCTCTCCTCCGTCTTCGCCTTGTGATGCCGGGAGCCGATCAAGACTTCCCCGGCGCGGAGCACGTCAGCTTCCGCATCAGGCGGCGCAGCACACGGAATTCCTGGGGAAATTTCCCATCAGGAATCAGTACGAAAAAGGCGAACAGATCACTCCGTTCGCCCCTGATTGACGTTCAAACAGTATGGTGCGGTCACGGTTCCTCAGGCGGACAGGACAGCTCTGCCTTTCGCACGGCGGCGGGCAAGAACCTTGCGGCCGTTGGCGGTAGCCATTCTCTTGCGGAATCCATGGACCTTTGCGCGATGGCGCTTTCTGGGCTGATAGGTACGCAGCATCTCGAGTACACCTCCTGTAAGATTATGCTCAACAGCGGTCCCGGCGATCCGGGAAGCGCCGTAGCAATCAAAAAATAGTGACACATAGTCATGCGGATAGTATTATAGCGCAAAAGCCGGAGAAAAGTCAACCGATTTTTTCATTTTTTCCGCAGAAAGGCAAAAGTTGTGGCAGTTTTTCCCGTCAGCCACAAGATATGGCCGGCATTGGAGGCTCATCCGCCCATGGGCGGCTGAAATATGGACAGTCCCGGCGCGGCAAAGGTGAACAGAACCAGCGCGGCGCCGTAAAATACCACCGGCAGCAGCAGCCAGGGTGCGGCAGACTCCGCCCTGCCGCTGCGGTAGAGGCCGTAGGCAGCGGCGTAGCCCAGGGCCATGGCTGCGAAGTATAAGAGCACATCCACCGCCAGCCCCGTGCCGCCGAACCACCGCTGCAGCAGATAGTAGACCCCCAGCAGAAACACCGGCATGATCAGCTCCGCCGCAAAGATCCCGCCCCAGAGCCGGTGCCGTTCCCGCACGACGGTCAGGGCGGCAGCCGTCGCGCTATACTCCCCGATCTGCTCCAGGCGCCGCCTCGCCTCCTTCCCCGCCCGCCGCGACAGGAAAAAGCCCGACAGGAGCATGGGCCAGTAGAGCAGCTTCAGATGCTCCCAGACACTTTCGTTGACCGGGGAAATCAGCGCCGTCAGAGCATTGGGCAGCGCGTCGTGGAGAAAATGCAGCGCCGCTCCCGCCAGGGACGCCAGCACCGCCGTCAGAAAAAATACCTTTTTCACATAGAATCCCTCCCGCAGAGCTTATGCGCCGGGGACGGAAAACATACGTATTCCCCGGAAAAACCGCGCTCTTGTCCGATGGGAAAACCCTTGCGCGGCGGACGGCGAGGGTGTATAATCATGTCGGAAAACAGCCGAAGGAAATCGACACGGAGGGACCTATGCTGAAAAAGATCGAAGCCTATCTGCCGAAAAACGAACAGGAGGAGATGGACCGGGCGCTGATGCTGGACTTTCTGCGCCGCCACGACGACGCCTACCTGCGCACCAACCGTCTGGCCCACATGACCGCCTCGGCCTGGGTCACCGATCGGACCCGGACGCAGGTTTTGATGGTCTACCACAACATTTACGATTCCTGGTCCTGGTGCGGCGGCCACGCGGACGGCGAACGGGATCTGCTGCAGGTGGCCCTGCGGGAATGCCGGGAGGAAACGGGTCTGGAGGACGTCCGGCCCGTCACGGAGGACATTTTTTCTCTGGAGTGCCTGACGGTGGACGGCCACGAAAAGCGCGGCGCCTACGTCTCCAGCCATCTGCACCTGAACGTGACCTACCTTTTGGAGGCCGACAGCAGGGCGGAGCTGCACATCTGCGCCGGAGAAAACAGCGGCGTTCGCTGGTTTACGCCGGAGGAAGCCCTGCGGGCCTCCACGGAGCCGTGGTTCGTCCGGCGCATTTACAGCAAACTCAATGACCGCCTGCGGGACTTCTGTACGGCAGAAATCATAACCACCGGCCGTGCCGGTGCCGGTGGTATGCGCTAGCCCCCTTGGGGCAAGCCCTCGGCTGAGCCGATGGGCTCAGCGGCTTTATGCACACC
>CAMFZO010000174.1 GCA_946006895.1 uncultured Clostridia bacterium
CCCATAGGCATGGGATCGCCCCTGAAGGGTTTGCCCAGAATCATGGGAACTTCCTTTTTCTTCTCGCTTGATGACGCGGCAGGCACGGCGGATACGGGGATCTCCTTCATGGCGTCGCGGCGCATCTGCTCCGTCCGGTCAAACAGGGCCGTGCCCTCGCTCTCGTCACCGCAGATGACACCGATCTTCGTCTGAACACCAAAGCGGTCCTTCAGGTAGCGCTCCACAGCGCCCAAATGGGTCAGCAGACCATCCTTCCCGTTGGCGCGAAGATAGAGGCGGCTCTCCCCCTCTGCCAGCTCCCAACGGCACCCCGCCAGGGTCGCAGCCGCCGGAGAATAGGCCGAAATCAGCAGCCGGTTCAGTTCCTCCGCCTGACACTCAGCCAGGCATTCCCCGGGAAATTGGGGCAGAAGCCGCACACTGCGCACCCCGTAAAGGGCGCAAAGCTCCCGGGAGGCAGTCTCCAGGTCTGCCGCCGGGACATAATGAGGCAGTGACAGCTTCAATGTGACGGAACGGGCCTCCCGGTCGATTTCTCCATGACAAACCGCCGCCTGCTCCAAAAGGGCACGCAGCGGCTCATCCGGCGTATATTCATGAAACAGCTCCAACAGGAGATACTGCTTTGACATTCTATAATTCCTCTATATAAGACAGCAGTCTGGGCAGCAAAGCGTCATAGGGCAGCTTTTCTTTCAGCTCCCCCTTGACGAAGATCACACCGCAGCCGTCGCCGCCGGCAATACCGATGTCGGCCTCTCTGGCCTCACCGGGACCGTTGACGATACATCCCATGACCGCTACCGTAATATTCTTTTCACAGGTTTCCAACGCTTTTTCTACCTGTCCGGCCAGGCCGATCAGATCGATCTTTGTCCGTCCGCAGGTGGGACAGGAGATGAGATTCACGCCGGTTTTGCGCAGTCCGGCGGCCTTCAAAATCGCCTTGGCCGCCACCACCTCCCGAACCGGGTCGGCCGTGAGAGAGACGCGGATGGTGTCGCCGATGCCCATGCACAGAAGCCCGCCGATGCCCATGGCGGATTTGATGGTGCCCATGTATTCCGTGCCCGTCTCCGTCACGCCCACATGGAGGGGATAGCCGGACTTTTCGTGCATCAGCCGGTATGCCTGCATCATGAGGGGCACATTGCTGGACTTCATGGACACACAGGTGTCATAGAAGCCGTACTTTTCCAACAGGGCGATATGGGAAAAGGCGCTCTCCACCAGGGCCTCCGGCGTGGGATGGCCGTATTTCTCCAGCAGCGCCTTATCCAGGCTGCCGCCGTTGACGCCGATACGGATGGGAATGTGGTGGGCCTTGCAGCAATCCACCACCGCCATGACGTTGCTTTCGCCGCCGATGTTACCGGGATTGATGCGGATCTTCGCCGCGCCCCGTTCGGCAGCGGCAATGGCCAGACGGTAGTCAAAATGGATGTCCGCCACCAGCGGCAGCGGCGACCGCTCCGCAATGGTGCCAAAGGCCTTCGCCGCCTCCATATCCAGCACCGACAGGCGGACAATGTCACAGCCGGCCTTTTTCAGCGCGCCAATCTGCTCCAGACAACCCTCCACGTCCGTGTTGGGACGGTTGAGCATGGACTGGATGGACACCGGTGCGCCGCCGCCGATCTTCACGCCGCCGACGGAGATTTGTCTTGTCATAGTCAGCCTCCGAACAGTTGGAAAATATCTTTGAAGGCGATGACCGCCATCAGGATCAGCAGCAGGATCATAAAGCCCGCGTGGAGATAGCCCTCGTATTTGGGATTGATCTTGCGGCGCAGGAGCTTTTCCGCCGCCGCCGTCACCAGCAGGCACACCACACGTCCGCCGTCGAGGGCGGGAATGGGCAGCAGGTTCATCACGCCCAGGTTGATGGCGATAAAGGAGAAGAAGTATAACACCTGCAGGATGCCCAGGCCGACGGATTGGGTCTCCTGCTGGGCCTCCACCGCAGCCTCTGTCACCGCCTGCACGATGAGGACCGGGCCGCCGACGTCCTTGATGCTGGCCTTGCCCGTTATCAGGTCCTGCAGGCCCAGCCGCACCAGGCGTGAAAAGTCGCGGCACAGATCCCAGGAATAGGACAGGATCGAGCCAACGGTCTTTGCATCGCTGCCGATATAGAAGTCATAGCGCTGGCTTCCGTCGTAATCGCTCAGCTTCAGCTCAAAATCATTCAGCGTGACCTTTTCGCCGTCGCGCAGGACCACAATATCGTAAATATTCGATTCGTTGCGCTCCGTGAGCATATAAAAGTCATTGAGGATATAGACCCGCTCGCCGTCAATGGAATAGAATTCATCACCGGGCAGCAACGCCTCCTCGGCGTAATAGGGACAGCCGTCCATGAAGCTGTCGATACGCACCGACGGCACATAGTCATCAAAGTAGCAGGCGCTGAAGATCACGGCGATCAAAATGCCGATGAGGAAGTTCATAAACGAGCCTGCTACCAGAATCAGCAGCCGCTTCCACACCTTGGCGTTGCCGAAGGCGCGGGGATTGTCGCTCTCGCCATCCTCCCCCTCCATGGCGCAGTAGCCGCCGATAGGGATGCAGCGCAGGGAATAGAGCGTCTCGCCCTTTTGCTTCTTCCAGATGGCCGGACCCATGAACAGGGAGAACTCGTTGACCTGCACACCGGAGAGCTTCGCCGTGATGAAATGTCCGAACTCATGGACCAGGATCAGCACGCCGAAGAGCAATATCGCAAGTACGATATAGAATACTACCAAATCAGGCACCTCACATCAAGCGTTCCGCCGCGTCTCTGGCAGCGCGGTCCGCCGCTAAAATTTCCTGTAGATCGGGGGCCTTTACGAAAGGCACGGTATCCATAGCCCTGCGCACCAGCCGCGGAATGTCGTAAAAGCCGATCTCACCGCGCAGGAAGCCTGCAACGGCGGCCTCATTGGCTCCGTTGAGAACCGCGCAGGCCGTTCCTCCCCTGCTTGCCGCCTCCTTTGCCAGCGTCAGGCACGGGAAAGCCGTCTCATCCGGCGCATCAAAGGTCAAAGGCCCGCAGGTCAGCAGGTCCAGCGGCGCGGCAGGATTTTCCGCCCGGTGGGGATAGGTCAGGGCCAGACGAATGGGCACCCGCATATCCGGCGTCCCCAACTGAGCCAGTACCGCGCCGTCGCGGAATTCTACCAAGGAGTGGATGATGCTCTGGCGGTGGATGACCACGTCCACCTGCTGAAGGGGCATAGCATAGAGCCGCATGGCCTCGATGACCTCAAGCCCCTTGTTCATCAGAGTAGCACAGTCAATGGTGATTTTATTCCCCATTTTCCAGTTGGGATGGCGCAGGGCGTCGGCTTTGGTGACGGTCTGCAGCTCCTCCCGGTTCTTTCCGAAGAAAGGTCCGCCGGAACAAGTCAGGATCAGCCGCCGGATCTCGCTGCGATCCCGGTTTCCCATGAGGCACTGAAAAATGGCCGAATGCTCCGAGTCCACAGGTACGATCTGCGCACCGTATTCGGCGGCCGCAGCCATGACCAGCTCTCCGGCGCAGACCAAAGTCTCCTTGTTTGCCAGAGCAATGCGTTTTTTCTTTTGGATGGCTGCCAGCGTCGGACGCAGGCCCACCATGCCC
>CAMFZO010000175.1 GCA_946006895.1 uncultured Clostridia bacterium
CTCTCCCCCAGTCTTTTTGCTGCGCAAAAATCCAGCCCCCTCGTCAGAGGGGGCCTGGAAAACCACCAGCCCGGTGGTTATGATTTTCAGCGGTTGACGGATCGGAAAAAATGCCGTACAATACGAAAAAAAGAGCAAAGGAGAGATCATTATGCTTACATTGGAGCGCGCAAAGGAATTACTGGCCACGACCACCACTGAGGAGCACCTGTTCCTCCATGCCAAAAATGTCATGGCCGCAATGGGCGGTCTGGCCAGGCATTTCGGCGGGGACGAGGCCCATTGGATGGCCATCGGCTACCTGCATGACTATGACTATGAGCAGCACCCGGACGAGCATCTGCAGCATACGGAGCAGCCCCTGAAGGCCGCCGGTCTGACGGACGAGGAGGTGCGCGCCATTCTTGCCCACGGCTACGGCCTGGTCAACGACGTGCAGCCGGTGACAAATCTGGAAAAGTCCCTGTTTACCGTGGATGAGCTGACGGGCATCATCCAGGCGGCGGCACGGATGCGTCCGGCGGGCATTACCGATATGGAGGTGTCCAGCTTTATGAAGAAGTTCAAGGACAAGAAATTTGCCGCCAAGTGCAACCGCGAAGTGATCCGTCAGGGCTGCGAAATGCTGGGCATGGAGGTCCGGGACGTGGCCGCCATCTGCATCGAGGCCATGAAGGAGTACGCAGAGGAGCTGAATCTGGGGCCGAAAGCGGAATAAAAACACAGCGCCTGCGACGTCTGCGGAACAGAGGTTACGGCGCGCCGGGTCGTCGCGCCCTACGCGCTTCAACATCCGGCCCCTTTCCGCAAAGGGGGAGGCTTTGGTGCGGCGGAAACACTGTCCGTCTGCCATAATCACACAGACCGGCGGGAGAACCGAAAAAAGGACTTGTTTTTGTGGACAAAATCGCATATGATAATGACACTTATATCTATGCGCTTGAAAGAAGGTTGACCTTGAAAAAACTGAGTGTCTGTGTTTTGTTCGGCGGCAGGTCGCCGGAGCATGAGGTGTCGCTGCGCAGTGCGGAGTCGGTCCTCAACAATTTGGACAAGACAAAATACAATCTTTTTCCCGTCGGCATCACCAAAAGCGGCGACTGGGTCCTCTACGGCGGCGACGACTACAGCAAGCTCCCCTCCGGTGAGTGGAGCGCCTGTGAGAAAAACCGCCGCGCCGTCATCTCTCCCGTCCGCGGACAAGGTCTGCTGACCTTTGAGGGCGACTGCGTTGTGCGGGAGCGCATCGACGTGGTGTTCCCCGTCCTCCACGGCGAAAACGGCGAGGACGGCGCCATGCAGGGCCTGCTGCAGTTGGCGGGCATCCCCTATGTGGGGCCCAATGTGGCTGCCTCCGCCGCCTGTATGGATAAAACGCTGACCAAGCTGGTGGCTGACAGCGCCGGTGTTCGTCAGGCCGCGTGGCAGCTTGTCACGGCCCGGGAGCTGGAAAACAACGCCGAGGGCGTGATAGACGCGGTGGAGAAGCGCTTCTCCTATCCTGTCTTTGTCAAGCCGGCGGGCACCGGCTCCTCTGTCGGCGTTGCCAAGGCGAAAAACCGGGAGGCCCTGCGCCTGGCTCTGGAAAACGCGGCGAAATTCGACAGGAAGATCTTGGTGGAGGAATTTATCAACGGCCATGAGGTGGAGGTCGCCGTGCTGGGCAACGACGCGCCTGCAGCCTCTGTCTGCGGCGAGATCGATTCAGGTACGGAATTCTACGACTACGACGCCAAATACATCTCCGACTGCGCCCGCCTCTATATCCCCGCCCGCATCGATGAGGAGACGGCAGAGCGCGTCCGTGAGGCGGCGGTGAAGGTCTATCAGGCCATGGGCTGCCGGGGCCTTTCCCGGGTGGACTTTTTTGTCACCTACGACAAAAACGAGGTCGTTTTCAACGAGATCAACACCATTCCCGGCTTTACCTCCATCTCCATGTATCCCAAGCTGTTTGGCGCCAGCGGCATCCCCTACAGCGAGCTGCTGGACCGCCTGCTGGAGCTGGCTGTGGAGGCCTGCACATGAAAAAGGAGGTCCTGCTGACCATCCGCGCCGAGCAGCGCTTCCGGGAGGAAGAACCGGAAACGACGGAGCTTGTGACCGAGGGCCAGCTCAGCGTGAGAGGAAGCCGGGTGGCGTTTTCCTACGAGGAGAGCGAGCTGACGGGCCTGACCGGGACCCGCACGGTCTTCTGCATCGAGGACGGCCGGGTGATTTTGACCCGCACGGGCGGGGTGGAGTCGCGGATGGTCTTTTCCGTCGGCCAGGAGGACCGCTCCCTGTATGACATCGGCTGCGGCGCGCTGATGGTGGCTGTCCGCGCAGAACAGATCTCCTCCACCGTCGGGGAAAACGGCGGCGTGCTGGAGGTCACCTACGCCATCTCCATCGAGGACGAGACGGCCGGAAGCATCCACTACCGCATCGAGGTCCGGCCCAAACCGTGACAGAGCGACACAACAAGGAGAAAAACCATGATTTTTGACCTGTTTCGCCGTTCAGAGCTGAAGCAATGCGACCCGGAGAGCTGGAAGCGCCAGTGGCAAAGCCTGGTGCCGCCGGAAAACCGGGACGTGCCCATCACCTTTGAGGGCCAGACCGTCGTGGCCTTCGTGCAGATGAACCACTATGTCATGATGCTGCAGGACGGCCTGCTGATGGAGGCGTCGTTTTTCGGCGTCTGCGAATTTTTCCAGCGGGCGGGGTATCACGTCATCTGGCTCATGCGCTGCACCCAGGACATCCACAACGGATACCTGAAGCTGATGGACAAGGACAGCGCCCACCGCTGCCGCTGGCTCTGGAAAAGCCCCACGACGAATTTCGGGCGGTGGACCAGCGACAATTTCCACGCCAGCATCGTGCTGCAGTGGCGGCAGATCCCGGAAAGCGGCCTGCAAAATTGCAATGAACGGCTGCTGCAGCGGGTGACCTGGGCCGAAAGCGACGACCCGGAGGAGATGGTCCCCGGACGTACCCGCTTCCACACCGTCGGCAACCCGGCCACGCCCATGGAGCTGCTGCACTGGCTCGAGGGCGCGACCCTGGCGAATGTAAGTGAATAGAAAAAACAGGGAGCCTGCGCTCCCTGTTTTGCTGCTTCTATGTGTTTTGCGGTATCCGAAAATCATCAAAAGATCTGCTTGCCCCGGACGTATTTTGCCGCCAGGTTGCGGTCGTCGGCCAGATACAGGCAGCGCTCCAGACGGGCGCGGAGGGTCAGCTCCTGGGGATGATCCAATGAGGTGTCGTCGATGACCACGGCGTCAAATTCGTAGCCCTTTTCAAAGGCGCCCACCTTGCCGAAGAAACGGCCGCCGCCCAGGGTGCCCAGATAGAAGGCCTGGTCCACCGTCAGGGGCTTGACCTCCTGATCCAGCAGCCGCCAACGGAGCTTTGAGGCGCGGATGGCCGCCGCCATGGAGGCGAAAAGGTTTTCGCTCTCACCGCCTGCCACATCGGAAGCCAGCGCCACGTTCAGGCCGCTGTCCAGATATTTGGAGACAGGCGCCACACCGCTGGCCAGATTGGTGTTGGACAGGGGAGAGCTGTCTCTTATACACATCTCCGAGCCCACGAGACGTAGAGGAATC
>CAMFZO010000176.1 GCA_946006895.1 uncultured Clostridia bacterium
TCCCGGAATTCGCTGCAAAGCTGGGCAGCCAGGGTCTTGTTGTGGGCCAGCACCAGGGTCGGACGGTTGAGCTTTTCGATGACGGAGGCCATGGTAAAGGTCTTGCCGGAGCCGGTGACGCCCAGCAGGACCTGCTCCTTCATCCCGCTTCTGAGGCCCTCGGTCAGCTTTTCGATGGCCTCGGGCTGGTCCCCTGTGGCGCTGTAGGGCGCGTGAAGTTTGAAATCCATAAATTCCTCCGGTTTCTCTGTCAAAAACTGTCCCAGGCAGTTTTTGAGCTAAGGACTAAGGGCTAAGGGTGAATGACTGAGGTGTCTGCTTCGCAGACAAATGATATTTTGTAGGGGCGGACGACTCTGTCCGCCCTAAGTTGCCGGAGGCAACTTCTTGACTAAGGGCTAAGGACTAAGGGTGAATGACTGAGGTGTCTGCTTCGCAGACGAATGGAAATCGTGCGCGGAAGCGCACACATAACTTGTTCACTGTTCACCATTCATTATTCACTATTCACATATCCGTAGAGGCAACATTCGCAGGGGACACGCCCCTACATTGGCATACAGCGAAAACCGGGGAACTCAGTTCTGCGTCACGGCGCGTTCCAGCAGGGCTGTAAAGGCCGGGCGGTCGATGTCCAGCACCACAAAGGTGTTCTTCTCCTCAAATTTTTTGTCGCTGTAGAGGTCCGTCACAGTCTTTCCGAAGGTCAGCTCCGCACGGGTCTCCACGAACACGCCTGCCTCCCGGCCGGAAAACAGCTCGGGACGGGCAATATAGGCCACCGGGCAGGCGTCGTGAACAGCCCAACCGGGCAGTCCTGCCGCCGTATTTTTCTCCAGCAGCATGGGCGTTGCCTCCCGCAGGAAGCGGCAGACAGCGCTGTCGTGGGCGGTGATCGTCTCCAACTCTCCGGCGGTCAGATAGGCCTGCTCCGTCACCTCCAGCCCGCACATGACCTTTTCCACCGGGCTGCGGAAAACGGCCTGGGCCGCTTCCGGGTCGGTGTAGATGTTAAATTCCGCCGCCGGGGTGCAGTTACCGCGGGTGGCGGAGCCGCCCATGAGGACGATGCGGTGCAGATAGCGGGGCAGCTCCGGGTACTTTCCCAGGGCGATGGCGATGTTGGTCAGAGGCCCCAGGGCAACCAGCTCCAGCCTACCCTCCGACTGCCGCGCCGCCGCATAGATGGCATCCCAGGCAGGGAGGCTCTCTGCACGGCGGGACGGCTGCGGCAGCCTTGCCCCGCCCAGACCGTCCGCCCCGTGGAAGGACTCGCCGGCCTCATATTCCCGCATCAGGGGACGGTCCGCACCGGCAAAAACCGGGTAGTTTTTCTTCATCAAATCGCAGATTCTCAAAGCATTTTCCGTGGTGATAGGCAGCGTCGCGTTGCCCGCCACGGTGCTGATGCCGACAACATCCAGCTCCGGCAGCCAGTTGGCCAGCAGCATCGCTACGGCGTCGTCCACGCCGGGATCACAGTCGATCCACACAGGAATCCGATTCATCTTTTATCCTCCCCATAGGTTTTGACTGCCTCGACCAGCAGGTCCGCAAAGCCGTCACGGTCGATGCCCAGGTTGACCAGGGCGTTGGCAGGTTTGCGGTCATGACCGACGGTGGCACCCCGGCAATATTCGCCACGGGTCTCGATCTCCACGCACATGGGCTTCGTCTGAAGCAGATCCGGGCGGATCAGGCTGACCACGGCCACCGGGTCGTGAAGCGGCGCACCGTCGTAACCGATATTGCGGTGGAATGCATAGAAAAATTCCAGCCAGTCGGCGACGATCCTTGCGACCCGGTTGCCCACGGCGCGGATGCGCTCGAAATCCCTGGGGAAGATCAGCGCCTGCTCCGTCACGTCCAGGCCGCTCATAACGACGGGGATGCCGCTGCGGAACACGATGTCCGCCGCCTCCGGGTCTGCCAGAATGTTGAATTCCGCTGCCGGGGTCCAGTTGCCGTGGGAAATGCCGCCGCCCATGATGCTGATGCGGGCGATCTTCTCCTTCAATTCCGGGTGGGCCAGCAGCAAAGCCGCCGCGTTGGTCTGAGGCCCCGTGACCACCAAAGTCACAGGCTCGCTGCTCTCCCGCAGGACCCGGGCCATCAGCTCCACGGCGGGCAGTCCACTCAGGGCCATGGCAGGCTCCGGCAGCACCGGGCCGTCCAGACCCGACTGGCCGTGGACCGAGGGGGCGTTCATGGGCTTTTCCAGTAACGGCGCAGGCCGTCCCTTGGCGACGGGAGCGGTGATGCCCAAAAGGGTACAGATCCGCAGGGCGTTGTAGGTGGTTTTTTCAATGGTCTGATTGCCGCAGGCGCTGGTGACGGCGCGGATATCCAGCAGGGGGCTGGCCTGGGCCAGCATCCAGGCGATGGCGTCGTCGTGACCGGGGTCGCCGTCCAGAATAACGGGGATTCGTTTAACTTCCATGGCAGCATCCGTCCTTGTTATATGTTATAAGATACCACATCTTTCCGCCGGGTATCCCGCGGAAAGACACATCTTATTGTAATATATCCCCGAAAGAAAGTCAATGTTTCCCTTGCAATGCGGAATGACCCGTGGTAGAATGAGGAAAATTGGAAAAAAGGGATGAATTTCATGCGCGAATTTCTCAAAAAAAAGAACGTGCAGCCCTCCTGGCGGACCTATTTTGTCACCGCCATGGGCGCCATGGCACAGGGCCTGTTTGCCTCTCTGCTCATCGGCACGATCCTCGGCACTCTCGGCGACCGCTTCAGCATCGGCTTCCTGTCGGACATCGCCGCCTTTGCCAAGAATAACTACGTCGTCGGCGCCGCCATCGGCGTAGCTGTCGCCGCCGCCCTCAAGGCAGACGGCCTGGTGCTGCTGTCCTCCGCCGTTGTCGGCGCCATAGGCTATGTCATGGGCGCGGAGATCACCGTGGACGGCACTGCCATTGCCTATACCGCCGGTCCTGCCGGAGCCTTTGTCGCCGTTCTGGTGTCCACGGAGCTTGGCAAGCTGGTCTCCAAGGAGACCAAGGTCGATATCCTTGTGACGCCGCTGGTGACGATCCTGTCCGGCTACGGCATCGCAAGACTTTTCTGCCCGGCCATCGCCTACGCCATGTACTACCTGGGTGACTTTATCAACCGCTCCACGGAGCTGCAGCCCTTCTCAATGGGCATTGTCGTCTCCGTGGTGGTGGGCATCCTGCTTACCCTGCCCATCAGCTCCGCGGCCATCTGTGCCATGATCGGCATTTCCGGTCTGGCAGGCGGCGCTGCAACGGCGGGCTGCTGCTGCCAGATGGTGGGCTTTGCCATCATGAGCTTCCGCGAAAACCGCTGGGGCGGTCTGGTTGCCCAGGGTCTGGGCACCTCCATGCTCCAGATGGGCAATATCATCAAGCGCCCGGTCATCTGGCTGCCGACCATTCTGGCCTCCGCCATTACGGGGCCGGTCTCCACCCTGGTCTTCCGCGTGACCAATACCGGCGTTTCGGCGGGCATGGGCACCTGCGGCCTGGTAGGTCCCTTGGGTGTTATCACCTCCGCCGCCGAGACGGACGCTATGTTCTGGATCGGCCTGGTCATGGTCTGCTTTGTGCTGCCTGCGGT
>CAMFZO010000177.1 GCA_946006895.1 uncultured Clostridia bacterium
TCAACAGTCCCGGCGGCAGCGTCACGGCGGGCATGGCCATTTATGACACCATGCAGTATGTCAAATGCGACGTTTCCACCATCTGCATCGGCATGGCCGCGTCCATGGGCGCGTTCCTGCTGTCCTCCGGCGCAAAGGGCAAGCGCATCGCCCTGCCCAATGCCGAGATCATGATCCATCAGCCCTCCGGCGGCGCACAGGGTCAGGTGACGGATATTCAGATCCACGCTCAGCGCATCGCGGACATGAAGAAGCGCCTCAACGCGATTTTGGCCGCCAACACCGGCAAGACCGTGGAGCAGATCACAGCGGACTGTGAGCGCGACCACTTCCTGACATCGGAGGAAGCTAAGGATTACGGTATTGTCGACAAGGTGATTTATCAGAGGTAATTAGAGATAATTAAGGAGAGATTGCTTTGGCAGAAAAACTGATCCGTTGCTCCTTCTGTGGGAAAACCCAGGCGCAGGTGCAGCGCATCCTGTCCGGTCCCAACGTGTATATCTGCAACGAGTGTGTTGCCCTTTGCAGCACCCTCCTGCAGGAAAATATGTATGAGACAGGAGAGAGCGATACCCTTGAAGCTCCGGAGCGTCTGCCCACACCCAGGGAGATCAAGGAATATATGGATGGTTATATCATCGGCCAGGATGAGGCGAAGATCGCCCTGTCTGTGGCGGTGTATAACCATTACAAGCGCATCTATTTCGGTGATGTTTCCGATGTAGAGCTGCAAAAGAGCAATATTCTGCTCATCGGGCCGACGGGCTGCGGCAAGACCCTCTTTGCCCAGACCCTGGCGAAAATTTTGAACGTTCCCTTTGCCATTGCCGACGCCACCACCCTGACGGAAGCAGGCTACGTGGGCGAGGACGTGGAAAACATCCTCCTGCGGCTGCTTCAGGCGGCGGATTTTGAGGTGGAGCTGGCGGAGCGGGGCATCATCTATATCGACGAAATGGATAAGATCGCCCGCAAGAGCGAAAACACCTCCATCACCCGCGACGTTTCCGGCGAGGGCGTACAGCAGGCGCTCCTGAAGATTCTTGAGGGCACCGTTGCCAATGTGCCCCCTCAGGGCGGCAGAAAGCATCCTCAGCAGGAGTTCATCCAGATGGACACCAGTAACATCCTGTTTATCTGCGGCGGTGCTTTCGATGGCCTGGATAAGATCATCGAGCGCCGGGTGGACCGTTCCAGTCTGGGCTTTGGCGCGGAGCTGAAGAGCCGCAAGGACCGGGATGTGGGCGCCCTGTTTGCCCAGGTTCAGCCCCATGACCTGCTGAAATTCGGCATCATACCAGAATTGGTAGGCCGTCTGCCGGTGGTCACCAGCCTGGGGAACCTGAAGAAGGAGGATTTGATCCGAATTCTGACGGAGCCGAAGAACGCCCTGTGCCGACAGTACCGCAAGCTGCTGGAGCTGGACCATGTGGTTCTGGACTTTGAGCCGGAGGCCCTGGATGCCATTGCGCAGAAAGCCATCGACCGGAAGATCGGCGCCCGCGGCCTTCGTGCCGTTTTGGAGGAGGTCATGACCAAGGTCATGTACGATATCCCGTCCGATCCGTCCATCACCCGTGTCACGATCACCCGTGATTGTGTGGAAAAAGGCGTCGAGCCAAAGGTGGTGCGCTCCAAGGCAAAGCGCAGCAACGCAGGCTGAGCCTGCATATTAGGAGAGGGGGAGCGAAACGCCCCCTTTTCTTGCTACCTGCGGCTGTATGCCGCAGAAAGGAGTACCCCATGAATGAGATCATTCTTTCCGAACGTATGCCGGTCCTGGCTCTGCGCGGCCTGACGGTTTTCCCCAAAAACACCATCCATTTTGATGTTGGCCGGGAAAAATCCGTCCGCGCCCTGGACAAGGCTATGTCGTCAGACCAGAGAATTTATCTGGTCACGCAAAAAGACATTCTGCAGGACGACCCGGACCTGAAGGATTTGTACCCCATGGGCACCGTTGCCCATGTGCGGCAGATTCTGAAGGTGTCCGGGGATACGGTCCGTGTTCTGGTCTATGGTGAGTACCGCGCCAGGATCACGGAGATCGTGAAAAAAACGCCCTACCTCTGCGCCCGTACCGAGTCGGTGCAGGATCTGGAATACACGCCCGGTACGGCGAAGATCGAGGCGCTGAAACGGCAGGCCGCCACACTTTTTGATGAGTTTGCCGAGCTGACCCAACGCCCGGTGCAGGATGTGATGCTGAAAATCCTCTCCACAGACGATCCGGGCCTGATTGCGGACCTTTTGACCCAGTCGGCGACCTTTGGGTATACGGAAAAAATGCGCGTGCTGCAGAATCTGCATCCTGTTCACCGTCTGGAGATCGCCAACAAGCTCATGGCCCAGGAGCTGGAGGTTCTGCGGCTGGAAAACAGCATCCAGGACAAGACCCAGCAGAGCATTGATAAGGGCCAGCGGGACTATTTCCTGCGGGAGCAGATGAAGGTCATCCGCTCGGAGTTGGGCGAGAGCGACGACGAGGCGGAGATCGAGGAATACCGCGAGAAGATCGAGGCGCTGAAGCTCCCCGACGAAGTAGAAGAAAAATTTATGAAGGAAGTCCAGCGCCTGGCAAAGCAGCCCTATGGCTCCTCAGAGGCTTCTGTCATCCGCAACTATCTGGACACGGCGCTGGAGCTGCCCTGGGGCAAAAAGACCAGGGAGCGTCTGGATGTGAAGGCGGCCCGGCGGATTCTGGACGAGGACCACTTCGGCCTGGAAAAGGTCAAGGAACGCATCCTTGAAATTCTGGCGGTCAAGCAGCTTTCCCCCAATATGCCCGGGCAGATCATCTGTCTGGTGGGCCCTCCCGGTGTCGGCAAGACCTCCATCGCTATGAGCGTGGCCCGTGCGCTGAACCGGAAGCTGGGCCGCATTTCCCTGGGCGGCATCCACGATGAGGCGGAGATACGCGGTCACCGCAAGACCTATATCGGCGCCATGCCGGGCCGTATTATCAATGCAGTTTCCCAGGCCGGCTCCTGCAATCCGCTGCTCCTTCTCGACGAGATCGACAAGCTGGGCAGCGACTACCGCGGCGACCCGTCTGCGGCACTCCTGGAGGTCCTGGACAGTGAGCAGAACAGCACCTTCCGGGACAACTATCTGGAGGTGCCCTTTGATCTGAGCGACTGTATGTTCATCACGACCGCCAATCAGACCGATACCATCCCCCGTCCGCTGCTGGACCGGATGGAGATCATCGAGCTCAGCTCCTACACCGACGAGGAAAAGCTGATGATCGCCAAAGAGCATCTGCTGCCGAAGCAGCTCAAGAAGCACGGCCTGAAAAAAACACAGGTCCGTCTCTCCGATGACGCCATCCGGGAGATTATCCGTTGCTACACCCGGGAATCCGGCGTTCGGAATCTGGAACGGGAGCTGGCCAATCTCTGCCGCAAGTGTGCCATGCGCTTTGTCTCCGACCCGGAGCTCAAACGCGTCAGCGTCAGTGGCCGGAATCTGGAGGAGCTGCTCGGCGTGCGGAGATTTCTGCCGGACAAGCTGGCTTCCGCAGACAGCGTCGGCCTGGTGACGGGCCTTGCCTGGACCAGTGTCGGCGGCGAGCCTCTGGAG
>CAMFZO010000178.1 GCA_946006895.1 uncultured Clostridia bacterium
TGCTTGAACAATTTTTACTTCAAAATATTGTCTAACTTTTCGGGGTCACTTCAGTATTCCCATTGCCGCCGGTATTTATTCGCTTATGACCTAAGTCAGTTTGCCTCCAGTAGGGCGATATTCTGCAGGTAGCCCTGGACGGTCTCCCCTTCCTGCATACCCCACTCCTCACGCAGAATTTTTACCACCTGGCGGTAGGCCTCCGCTGCGGCGGCACGATCCCCCTGCAGAATGCTGATCTGGGCAATGGAATCATAGCAGTCGGTATAACGCGGCTTTTCCTGTAACAGCGCAGCCTTTTGATAGTCTGCCACCGCCTTGTCATACTGTGCGCGCTTGGCGTAGGTATCGGCGCGGCTGAACCAGACGTGCCAGTCGCCCGGATACTGCCGGACCATCTCATCCCAACAGGTGTCGGCAGCCTCCCAGCCCTGTTCGTACCGCAGGATCCAACCCTTGTAGAGCAGATAATGGTAGGTCTCCTTGACCTGCCGCATCTTTTCGAGGGCTTCCCATGCCTCGTCGAGCCTGCCGTCTGCAATCAGATTGTCCATCAGCCACAGATAGCCAGCCCGGTCACGGGGGTGCTTTTTCACATAGTCCTGATAGTAGTTGATGACTTTTGTGTGGTTTGTGATGCACCAATCCATGAACACGCCGTCGGTGGCCTCACAGAAGGCTGCGTGGTTGCTGTGGTTCTCCGGTTCTGCCTCCAGAGCCTGCTTTGCGATCACTGCGGCACGGTCACGGTACATTCGCGCACGGTGATTATACAGCTCCGCCAGCATGGACAGGCAGCGTCCTCGCATGGGCAGGTCAAGGCAGCCCTCTTTCAGGAGGCCTTCCGCGTAATCAAAGTCCTCCCGGGTGAGAGAAACGTCGTTTTCCATCATCTGCTCGATGCGGCGCAGATGGGTGTCAAAGCTGGTCTCAAACAGTTCGTCGATCTTGATCCCCAGAGCGGCGGAAAGCTCGGGCAGCAGTGTGATATCCGGGTAGCTGGCGCCGGTTTCCCATTTACTCACAGCCTGCGGGGTGACGCAGAGCAGCTCCGCCAGCTTCTCCTGGGTCATGCTGCAATGCAGGCGGTGGGTGCGTATCTGTTTTCCAATTTGATTTTCCATGTTATACACTCCTTTCGTGTGCCTTCATTGTAGCACTTCCCTGCTCCGATCGCCATCGACAAGGCGGTAAGGCGCCTTCAACCGGCAGTTGTAAAACTTATGTGGCAAAGCCTGCGTATTGGGTCATATACAGTTCATAATACTTTCCCTTTTGCGCCAACAGCTCCTTGTGGGTGCCGCTCTCTATCATCCGCCCATTGTCCATGACGACGATCAGGTCTGCGTCCCGTATGGTCGAAAGACGGTGGGCAATCACGATGCTTGTCCGGTCCTGCATGACGCGCTGCATGGCGCTCTGAATGTCGCGCTCTGTTCGGGTATCCACATTGGAAGTCGCTTCGTCCAAAATCAGGATCCTCGGATCGGCGACAAAGGCACGGGCAATGGCAAGTAGCTGCCGCTGTCCCTGGCTGATATTGGCGCCGGAGGCGGTCAGCATGGTATCCAGGCCCTCCGGCAGTCTGGCAATCATATCTTTGCAGCGGCTGGCCTCCACTGCCTGCTCTAAGGCACCCTGTGTCGCGGAGTCATTGGCGTATTTCAGATTATTGACCACTGTGTCCGAAAACAGGACGGTATCCTGCAGAACGATGGCGATGGACCTACGCAGCGTGTCCCTTGACACATCGGCGATGTTCTGACCGTTGATACGGATCTCGCCGCTGTCGATGTCGTAGAAGCGCAGCAGCAGGTTGACCACCGTGGTCTTGCCGCTTCCCGTCGCACCGACCAGCGCAACCTTTTTCCCTGCGGGGATCGTCAGCGTAAAGTCCCGGAGTACCGGGTGGTCGGGTACGTAGGAGAAATTTACGTTTCGGAAGGAGACGACCGCGTCTCCCTCTTCCAGCAGTGCCTCGCCGGACATATCCTCGTCAGCCTCGTCCAACACCGTAAACACACGCTCGGCGCCTGCGATGGCGGTCTGAAGCTGACCGTAGATCTGCGCAAGCTCGTTGATGGGACGGCTGAACTGCTTGGCATAGACGATAAAGGCGGAGATCACGCCCACGGAGATCAGGCCGTTGATGGCAAAATATCCGCCGAAAGCCGCGATGATGACAAAACCGATGTTGCCAATGCAGTTCATGATGGGCCCCATGACGCCGCTGAACACATCGGTGCGGATGCCCGCCTTTGTCAGTTCGTCCGAGGCGGCGCAGAATTCCTCCGTCGTCTGCTTCTGATGGTTATACGCCACCACGGTCTGATAGCCGGAGATCATTTCCTCCACCGTGCCGTTGAGCTGGCCCAGGAGACTCTGACGGCGGCGTGAGAACTTCCGCACCTGTTTGGATAGAAGTTTGGTTGCAAGCAGGGTCAGAAGGACCGTCGTGCAGCTCAGCAGTGCAAGCTCCCAACAGTACCAGAGCATGATCCCCACGGTGCCGACGATGGTCAGCAGGCCTGAAAACAGGGACGGCAGGGACTGGGAGATGGTGGTAGAAATATTCTCAACGTCGTTTGTCATGCGGCTCATCACATCGCCGTGGGAATGGCTGTCCAGATACCCGACCGGCAGGGAGATCAGCTTTGAAAACAGCTCCTCCCGCATCTGCCGGACGATCCGCTGACTGAGCCTTGCGCTGATGAGCCCCTGCAGAAGCTGACTGCCGCTGTAAAGCAGATACACCGCGAGCATCAGGCACAGCGTACCGGCAAGCTTGCCTTCTCTTGTACCGGCAATGATGTCCACACACTTGCTCTGCTGTGCCGGGGCATAGATACCGCAAAGCGTACCGAAGATCACAACGGCCAGCATACAGGCTAAGCCCCTGCGTCAGGATCAGGCGCAGGTCTCCTACCCCGCCGCTGCCGATGCCCAGGACGCCCTCATCGACAATCCTGCTCATCAGCTCCGGCTGTAAAAGATCCATCAGGACCTCTCCGACCATGAATAGCGCGGCGATCACCGCAAAATGCAGATATTGTTTGATATACTTCCACATAACCCTATCCCGCCTTATTTCCGGCAGGCTCTGTCACTGCCGCAGGCGGTCTGCTCGCCGTAATTCTCTTTCCACGCCCGGTTCAGACGCTCCAACAGGCGGAGAAGTGTCTCTTTTTCCTCCTGGGAATAGCAGGAAAACATTTTCGTATGGCGTGCGTTTCTCTGCTGTAGTGCATCCTCTGCGGCTGCTCTGCCAAGGTCAGACAGCCGTATATCCGCCGTTCTGCGGTCCGTCTCGCTGGGGGTCCGTGTGATCAGCCCCGCCGAATCCAGCTTGCCGATGACCTCGCTTGCCGACCCGGGCTGGATCCCAAGCTGCTGGGTCAGCTCACTCTGCGTCATGGCACCGGCATTGAGCAGAAGCATCAATATTCGCTTTTGGCTGCCCTTGCCCTCGGAAATACGGCGCATGGTGTGTCCGATGTCTGTCTCTTATACACCTCAGACGCTGCCGACGAAGGCTTTGGTGTAGTTCTGGGGGGTCGCCGGATCATGAAAAATGTGGTGGGG
>CAMFZO010000179.1 GCA_946006895.1 uncultured Clostridia bacterium
TTTTATAAATTTCAGGCAAAAAGGATGTTGATTATGCAGCGAATGATGGGATTGGTGCGGCGGTGCGCCGACGACTACCGTATGATCTCCCCCCACGACAGGATCGCCGTCGGCGTGTCCGGCGGCAAGGACTCTCTGACCCTGCTGGCTCTGCTGGCGGCCATGCGGGAATATTACCCGCGCCCCTATGAGCTGACGGCCATCACCATCGACATGGGTCTGGAGGGGATGGATTTTTCGCCCATCGCGGAATACTGCGAGAGCCTGGGCGTTCCGTTCCACATTGTCAAGACCCAGATCGGCCCCATTATTTTCGACTACCGCAAGGAAAAAAATCCCTGCTCCATGTGCGCGAAAATGCGGCGCGGCGCGCTGAACAAGGCGCTGACGGAGCTGGGCTATTCCAAGGTCGCCCTGGGGCATCACTATGACGACGCCGTGGAGACCTTTTTGATGAGCCTGCTGTTTGAGGGGCGGCTGAGCTGCTTCCAGCCCGTGACCTACCTGGACCGCACCGGCGTGACCCAGATCCGGCCCATGCTCTATCTGACGGAGGGCATGGTGCGGCGCTTTGCCGAGGAACAGCGGCTTCCGGTGGTGAAGAACCGCTGCCCCGCCGATAAAAACACCAAGCGCGAGGAGATCAAGCAGCTCATCGTCCGTCTGTCGAAGGAGTATCCCGACCTGAAGGACCGTATTTTCGGCGCGATGCAGCGGCTGCCGCTGCCCGAATGGGGCGTCATTCCCCACAAGCGGGAGAGCTCCCGGAGTGAGGGCAGTTGTGACGAAGAGCGAAAGGCTAAGGGCTAAGGGTGAATGACTGAGGTGTCTGCTGCGCAGACGAATCATAAAGCGGCACGGCAGAGTCGCCGTGCCCTACGGACCCAAAGACCACTCGCACCCGCAGGAGCGGCTATCAGCCGCTGAGGAGCAGCTGCACCTCCCGCTTGACAAACCGGCGCGGGGACGCTATACTATGGACAACCGCATAGAGCAGCCTTCTTCGGGGGGCCGGATGCTTCCGGCTGAGATTGGGCGACAGACGCCCTGACCCGCGAACCTGATACGGATTATGCCGTCGTAGGAAAAGATGGGAGCGTTATTCCGCTTTGCTTTCCGAGAACGGGTTGCATTGCGGAATTTTTCTTTTGGGAGTGTTTTTTATGCAAAACAAACACCTGCGCGCCCTGTGTGAGTGCGCCATCTTCATCGCGGCAGCCATTGCCCTGAGCTACCTCAAGATCCCCATCGGACTGTCCTTTGGCGGCTTCGGTGGCTCCATTGATCTCGTCATGATCCCGCTGATCCTCTGCGCTGTGCGTTGGGGCCTCGGCTGGGGCCTCGGCTCGGGTCTGGTCTTCGGCACGCTGAAATTTTTCTTCGCCGAGGGCTTTGCCATCAACTGGGCGTCCATGCTCCTCGACTACAGCGTCGCCTATATGTTTGTCGGTTTCGCGGGCCTCTTCCGCCGCAAGGGCAACCTCACCTGGCTTGCCGCGCTGGTGGGCTGCTTCGGCCGCTTCCTCATCCATTTCCTCAGCGGCATGACGATCTACGCCGAATATGTCTCCCCGATTTTCGGTTGGGACGGCACCAGCCCCGTCATCTACTCGATCCTGTATAACGGCTCCTATATGCTGCCCAACACCGTGATTGCCGTCGTGATCTGCGCGCTGCTTCAGTTCCCGCTGAGAAAATATCTTTGCGGCAGGGATCTGGCCAAGCAGGGCTAAAGCCTTTACATCCCTCGAAAATTGTTGTAAAATAGGGTCGGTATCTGCGGATACCGGCCCTGTTGGTTTTTCCCGGAAAAGCGGCAGACCGCCGCTTGCGGATCTATTTTTTCGGAGGTGTGTGTTATGAATTGTCTCCGCTGCGGACGGCAGATCCCCGACGGCGCGTCCTTCTGCGAGGAATGCGCCAAAACGGTGAGTCACCCCCTGGAGGAGTCTCCCTATCTGAGCAACCGGGTGATCCTGCCTGTGCGCAAGGCCGGATCCGCCCGTTCTGCCGCGCCCAAGGCGGCGAAAAAGACCGAACGCAAGCCGGAGCAGACACCCAAACATTCCCGGGGCGCGGTGGCCTTTCTGAGTGTCGTCGTCTTTCTGCTGATGGCGCTGGTCCTGGGTGTCTCCCTGCTCTATCTCAACGGCAACCGCGACACCGCCGCTCTGGAGCAGCAGGTGTCAGAGCTGGAGGAAAAAAATGCCCGCCTGGAGCGGGAAAAGGCCTTTGTGGACGAGCGCACGGCCTACGTTCCCTTTGACGGCTCCGGCCTGTACCACTGCAGCGACTGCGTCTATTTTGACCGCAGCAGCTTCACCGTCTACGATGTCAACACCGCCAAGGCCCGCGGCCTGACTCCCTGCGAATACTGTCACAGCGCGGAGGAGGCGCAGTAGGCTTCCAAGGGCAGCCTTATGGCTAAGGACGAAGGGCTAAGGGTGAATGACTGAGGTGTCTGCTGTGCAGACGATTCAAAATTTTTAGTGAACAGTGAACAGTGCATGGTGAATAGTGAACAGGTGTGGTGTGCGCTCCGCGCACGGATCTGATTTGCGGCGTGCCCCTTGCGGGTACGCGCCCTACGCACGATTTGTCGTTTTTTGCCGTAGGGGGGCTGATAGCCGCCTCTGCAAGAGAAATATTAGTGCAGAAGGATTCTGCCCCTCAGCATATGCGATCCCAGTGTCAGCCCAAAATTAAGGAGGACTCTTATGAAACGATATTGTGACATTCCCGCCAGGTATGGCGCCGACGGACTGCTGCCGCGCACGGGGCTTGCCGCCGGAGGTTCGGCGCCCTACGTGCTTCTGCCGGGAGACCCCCACCGCAGCCGGCTCATCTCCGGCTTTTTCCGCGACGCGGAATTTACCGCCCACCGCGGCACCTACGCCACCTATACGGGCCACACGGAAAACGGCACCCCCGTCGGCGTGACCAGCAGCGGCATGGGCTGCTCCTGTGTGGCAAGCGCCTTGGAGGAGCTGGCACAGGCCGGAGCAAAAGCGGTCATCCGCGTGGGCACCTGCGGCGGCGTGCAGCCGTGGATGCAGCCGGGCCGCATCGTCATTGCCAGCGGCTGCGTGCGCGGCGAGGGCGCAAGCTATGAGCTTGTCCCGCCCGAATTTCCCGCCGTGGCAGACCCCTTTGTGGTTCGTGCCCTGACCCGGGCGGCCCACGAGCTGGGCGACGAGCCGCTGGTGGGCCTCTACCGCAGCCACGACGCCTTCTACATGGAGTCCAAGGCAGCGCATCCCGGCCTGCGGGAGCGGATGCAGAAATGGATCGACACGGGTGTTCTGGTGGTGGAAAACGAATCCGGCACCCTATTTACCTACGGCCATCTGCTGGGGCTGCGCACCGCCAGCATCTGCGTTGCCCTCGGCTCCATGTTCGCAGACCCCAACGAGCAGGTCTACGGTGCCTATGCCGACCCGGATTTTTTAGCCGGGCGCATTGAGCTTGCGTCGCGTATCGCCCTCCGCGCAGCGGAGCTTTTGAAGGAGGCGGGAGTATGAGTTTCGGAAGCATGAAGCTGACCCACAACGACGGTACCATGCACCATCTGGGT
>CAMFZO010000180.1 GCA_946006895.1 uncultured Clostridia bacterium
GCTTCACAGTGCGCTGCGGGACCCCAATTTTTCCAAGTTGGTGGGAGAAGCCCAGCGCCGGTTGGGCAGGGGCCTTTCCACGGAGGAGATGCGGACTCTTTTATCCTTTACTGATTATCTGCGTCTTCCGGCGGATGTGGTCGGGCTGCTGCTGGCCTACTGCGTCGAGCGCAACCGCCGCCGTGGCGTCCGTCCGCCCTCCATGCGCTCCATCGAGAAGGAGGCCTACCACTGGGCCGACGAGAACATCGACGCTCTGGAAACTGCCAGCTTCTATGTGCAGAGCCATCTTCAGCTACATAACCGCATCCAGCAGCTTCGTCTGCAAATGCAAATCGACCAGCGCCGCCTGACGGCTGCCGAGGAGCAATATCTGACCGCGTGGATCGGCATGGGCTTCCCGGACGAGTCCATCCGCATGGCTTATGAGCGCACCTGTGAAAACACCGGCGCATTGAAGTGGGCCTATATGAACTCCATTTTAAAAAGCTGGCATGAAAACGGCCTGCACACGCCACAGGAGATCGTGCGGGGAGATACGGGTCCGACCGCGCCGCACAGCAATACGGTAAAAAAATCTTATCAGCGCCACGGCGACAGCCTGACCCCACTGGCAAAAAAGGCGGTGCAGCAGGCTTTGGCGGAAGGTCGGGAGGAATGAGCAATGGCATACAGCGAACAGATACTCCGCCGCGCCCGGGAACGCCTGGAGCAGGCAAAGGCCGAGCGGGAGCGGGAAAATGAAGCCCGCCGCCGGGACGCCTATGCCCGCTATCCCCGGCTGGCGGAGATCGACCGGGAGCTGCGGCTGACCATGACACAGCTTATGGCCACGGCCCTGCGTCAGGGAGAGGACCCCGCTCAGGCCGTTGCGCAGATCCGGGAGCGAAACCTGGCCCTGCAGCAGGAACGGGATTGGATCCTGGACGCGGCAGAATTGGAAGAGGGCTGTCTGGACGACGTGCCTGTGTGTGAAAAGTGCGGCGGCAGCGGCTATGTCGGCTCTAAGATGTGCTCCTGTCTGGCGGAGCTTTGCCGTCAGGAGCAGAAAAAGGAGCTGACCTCGCTGCTGGGCAGCGGCAGGGAAACCTTCGACACCTTCCGTCTGGAAGTCTATCCCGACGCCTATGATGCCGCCCTGGGTGCCTCGCCGCGCCAACTGATGAGATCCAACCTGCGCATTTGCCGCCGCTATGCCGAGGGCTTCGGGCCGGGTAGCGGAAATCTTCTCTTTTCCGGCGCGACAGGTCTGGGCAAGACCTTTTTGTCCGCCTGCATTGCGCGACAGGTTGCGGATCAGGGCTTCAGCGTGGTATATGAGACGGCAGGCAAGCTGTTTGCCGACTTTGAAGCGGAGAAATTCGGCGCTTCCCAGGAGGAAAACCGGGGCCGCACCCGTAAATATATGGAATGTGACCTGCTCATCATCGACGATCTGGGAACGGAAATGACGACGCAATTCACGATTTCCGCCCTTTATACCGTCATCAATACAAGAATGATGGAGAACCGAGCCACGGTGATCTCCACAAATCTGGCGGATACGGAGATCGAGGGCCGCTACAGCCCCCAGATCGCGTCGCGCATTCTCGGCACCTTCCGGTTGGTTCAGTTCGCCGGGGATGACATCCGCCGCCGGTAAAAACAGATTGGAGGAGCTTATGAAGGTTATTATGATCAACGGCAGTCCCCACGCCAAGGGCTGCACCTACACCGTCCTGCAGGAGGTCGCAAAGGTTCTGCACGGCCACGGCATCGAAACGGAGCTGGTGCAGATCGGCGCGAAGCCCATCAACGGCTGCATCGCCTGCGGCAAATGCAAGGAGACCGGCAAGTGCATCTTTGATGACTGCGTCAACGAAGTCGCAGCCCGTCTGGAGGAATTTGACGCATTCATCGTCGGCGCGCCGGTCTACTATTCCGGTCCCAGCGGACAGTGCACCGCTTTTTTGGACCGTCTGTTTTATTGCGCCGCGGCAAAGCTCCGCAACAAGCCAGGCGCCGCTGTGGTCTCCTGCCGCAGAGGCGGTGCATCAGCCAGCTATGACCGTCTGAACAAATACTTCGGCATCAACTCCATGCCCATCGTCACCTCCCAGTATTGGAACCAGGTCCATGGCAACAACGCCGAAGAAGTCGTACAGGACGCGGAGGGTATGCAGACCATGCGCACTCTTGGCGAAAACATGGCCTGGCTGCTCAAATGCATTGAGGCCGGTCGCTCTGCCGGTGTGGAGCCTCCCCGGCAGGAAGCGCTCCTTCGGACCAATTTCATCCGATAAGCCGGAGGAACTATGAAAATTCAGGAATCAGCGGAGAACTATCTGGAAACCATATTGATTCTGCACCAAAGGACAGGAGCCGTCCGCTCCATTGACATTGCCAACGAGCTGCAGTTTTCCAAGCCCAGCGTCAGTATCGCCATGCGCAATCTGCGGGAAAACGGCTATATCCAGGTGGATGAAGCCGGCTTTATCACCCTGCTGCCCCAGGGCAGAGAGATCGCCGAGCGCATTTATGAGCGCCACACCCTCCTGACCGACTGGCTGACCGCCCTGGGCGTCACACCAAAAACCGCCGCAGAGGACGCCTGCCGCATCGAGCACGTCATCAGCGCCGAGAGCTTTGAGGCCATCAGAGACCACGCCCGCAAGGGACGCGGCCAGGAATGATCATAGGCGATAAGTTCATAGAAAAACCCCGTCTGTTAGATCAACAGACGGGGCATTTTTATCGGTTCCAAATGAAAAGCATGATGGCGATAGCCAGTCCCAAGCCGATGATAAACACCAGGGCGATCAGCAGTCCCGCGCTCAGGGCACCCAGGATAAACGAGCGGGTCTCCCTGCGGTTGAGGGGCGGGCTCTGATTGGACGCGCTTTCGTTCTTCTCATTCTCGCGCTTTGGACTCTCTTGGTGAGGATTGCTGCGGGGAATGAAGAGATTTCGGTGGTGGACCTCACTCATGTCCGCGACGGTACGGCCGTCGTCATCTTCGTATTCACGAGGCTTCCGCTTCATCACTTATCAAACAGGTGGCAGACCACATAGTGACCTGGCTCGACCTCACGCTGGCAGGGAGCTTCCTCGCTGCACCGGGCCGTTGCATAGGGGCAGCGGGTGTGGAACTTGCAGCCGGAGGGAGGATTGGCCGGAGAAGGTACCGAGCCTTCCAGCACGATGCGGTTTCTGCGGACCGTGGGATCCGGGATGGGGATCGCGGAGAACAGCGCCTTGGTATAGGGATGCAGCGGGTTGCGGAAGATGTCCGTCGTATCGCCGTACTCCACCAGGCTGCCCAGATACATGACGCCCACAGAGTCGGAAATGTGCTCAACCACGCTCAGGTCGTGGGAGATGAAGAGGTAAGTCAGCTTATACTGCTCCTGCAGGTCCTTCAAGAGGTTGATGATCTGGGCCTGAATGGACACATCCAGAGCGGAGACCGGCTCGTCGCAGACCACGAACTCCGGGTTCAGGGCCAGAGCGCGGGCGATGCAGATACGCTGGCGCTGGCCGCCGGAGAACTCGTGGGGATAGCGGTCCTTGTGGAAGGGCTGCAGGCCGCAGTT
>CAMFZO010000181.1 GCA_946006895.1 uncultured Clostridia bacterium
AAGAGACAGTTCTCAGATAAAATAATGCACAGCCCGGAAATCTTTTGTGCAATTTAACGGCAGCTCTCCGTCAGAGCGGCGCCGCGGCACCTTTCCGGCCGCGTTCCCTGCCACAGGACATGGCACGATCCGGGCCGTTCTCCTACATCCGTTCGGGCGCGGAAAAGCCCAGCAGGTCGATACATTCCTCCAGAACGCGCCTGGCAAAGGCGACGAGGGCCACGTAGCCCTGGCGGCGGATCGGGTCCGGCTCGGTGAGGATGCGGGTCTCGTGGTAGAATTTGTTCACCGCGCCCGCCAGCTCATAGGCGTAGGCGCAGACGGTGTTGGGGGCGCTGTCGCGGTAGGCCATGGCGAGCTGGTCCGGCATCTGGGCAAGCTCAAGCTGCAGGGCCTTGGCCTCGGCGCTGTCTGCCGGTGCAATGGAAAGCCCCGCCGGATCCCGGTCGTAACGGCTCAGGATCGATTTAATGCGCACGATGGTATAGAGCAGATAGGGGCCGGTATTGCCCTCAAAGGCGGAGAAGCGCTCCAGGTCGAAGATATAGTCCTTGGTGGCCAGGTTGGACAGGTCGCCGTATTTCAGGGCGGCCACGGCAATGATCTTGGCGGTCTGCGCGGCCTCCTCGGGAGATAGGGTCTGGTTTTCCAGGATCTTTTTCTCCACGTAGTCTGTGATGTCGGCGATCAGCGTCTCCAAACGCATGACGCCGCCGCTGCGGGTCTTGAAGGGCTTGCCGTCCTTGCCGTTCATGGTGCCGAAGCCGATGTGCTGCAGTTGGGTGCTTTCGGGGACGATGCCGCTCTTTTTCGCCGCCCGGAAGACCTGCTCGAAGTGAAGGCTCTGGCGCTTGTCCGTCAGATAGAGGATCTTATCGGGGCGGTAGTCCTCCATGCGCTGGACGATGGTGGCCAGATCCGTGGTGGCGTAGAGGGTGGCGCCGTCGGATTTCACCAGGATGCAGGGCGGGATCTCCTTCTTATCGTCCTCCCGGGCGACGGGAATGACCCTGGCACCCTCGCTCTCCTGCAGAATGCCCTGAGCCTCCAGCTTCTCCAGCATGGGCGGGATATAGGCCTCCGCGTCACTCTCGCCCTTCCAGACGTCGAAGCTGACATTGAGATTTTCGTAGTTGCGCTTCAGGTCGGTCACGGAGACCGCCATGATGTGCTGCCACAGGGCGTAATAGCCCCGCTTGTGGTTTTGCAGGAAACAGGTCGCCTCATGGGCCTTTTTCGCAAAGTCCTCGTCGGTCTTGGACTTGGCGCTGGCGGTGGGATAGATCTCCTCCAGCTCCGAGATGGTGAAGGGCGCCTCCTCGGGATATTCGCCGGTGAAATCATCGTCGAAATAGGGCAGGTCGGGCTGACGCTCCCGCAGCTCGGCAATGATCAGGCCCATCTGCAGGCCCCAGTCACCCAGGTGGATGTCGCCGACGACCGTGTTGCCGAAGTAGCGGTAGATACGCTTGATGCTCTCGCCGATGATGGCCGAGCGCAGATGGCCGATGTGCAGTGGCTTTGCCACATTGGGGCCGCCGTAGTCCAGCACCACGGTCCGCTCTTCCGCGTTGCCCGCCACACCGGGACGCTCACTGCGGCGCATTTCCTCCAAGTGGGCGGCCAGATAGTCCTCCCGCAGGCGCAGATTGAGGAAGCCGGGGTTGACCGCCTCGGCAGAGGAGAAGACCGCGCTGTCCTGCAGCCGGGCAGCCACCTCACCGGCAATGACGATGGGCGCCTTGTGGGCGGCTTTGGCGGCGGGCATGGCGCCGTTGCACTGGAATTCGCACAGGTCGGGCCGGTTGGACACCGTGACCTTGCCGCAGGCAGCGTCATAACCGGCCTGGACAAAGGCCTCCGAGACCGCAGCGGTCAGTTTGTCGATCAGCTTTTCCATGAAGAAGCTCCTTTGTTTCAATTCATTATATATTGTACCAAAGATCTGCCGGGAAGTCCAGCCCCAAAGCGGGATTGTATTTTTTTTCGCTGCATCCGGGATCGTTCCGGTCCGAAATGAATATTTATATTAAAAATTGCAATTTTCATGTTAATTTATGAATAACACGTGGGTTTTCCGCAAAAAAAGTTTGAAATTCTATTGCAGATCCCGTCCGTTTGTGGTAAACTGATCTTATAGAAAAACGCAAGGAGAACGACTTATGGCTATTGACGTCCGCAGTGAGATCCGTCCTTTGAAAAAAGTGCTGCTGCATCGCCCCGGCAGCGAGCTGGAGCAGTTGGTTCCCAATTCCCTGGAGCAGCTTCTCTTTGACGACATTCCCTACCTTCGCGGCGCCCAGGCCGAGCACGACGCCTTTGCCCGCACCCTTAGGGAGCAGGGCGTCGAGGTCGTCTACCTGTCGGACCTGACGGCCCAGACGCTGGAGGGCAGCGACGCGCTCCGGCGGCGTTTCGTGGAGGACTTCATCCACCGCAGCGGCTGTGTGGCCGACAGCTACCGGGAGGAGCTGACGGAGGTGCTGCTCTCTCTGCCCACAGCCCGGGAGCTGGTCTGCAAGACCATGACCGGTGTCCGCTTTGACGAGCTGCCCCGGCGGGGCGGTGGTTCCCTGTCATCTCTGCGCAGTGACCGGACCCATTTCGTCCTGGACCCCATCCCCAACCTCTATTTTACCCGCGACCCCTTCGCCTCCATCGGCAGGGGCGTGTCGCTGCACCATATGTATTCCGTCACCCGCAGCCGCGAGACGATCTACAGCGACTATTTCCTCCATTACCACCCGGAGTTTGCCGGCCAGGTGCCCTTCTATTATACCCCGGACGAGCCCTTCTCCCTGGAGGGCGGCGACATCCTGAATCTCAGCGCCGAGGCCATCGCCGTAGGCATTTCCCAGCGCACCATGCCCGAGGCCGTAGAGCGGCTGGCCCAGAATATTTTTCGCGACGAGGCGGCCCGGATCCGGCGGGTCCTGGCCTTTGACATTCCCAGCACCCGGGCCTTTATGCACCTGGACACGGTGCTGACCCAGATCGACCGGGATAAATTCCTGGTTCATCCCAATATTCTAGCGCGCCTACAGATCTTCGAGCTGACGCCGGGCAAGCGCGGCGCGGTCAAGGTTCGCCGTCTGGATGAGAGCGCCGAGGCGGTCCTGGCAAAAGCCGTGGGCGTGGATCGGGTGCAGCTTTTGCAGTGCGGCGGCGGCGACCAGATCGCAGCCCAGCGGGAGCAGTGGAACGACGGCTCCAACGCCCTGTGCCTCCGGCCGGGCACCGTGATCGCCTATGACCGGAACTACGTGACCAACGACCTGATGGAGGCGGCAGGCGTCCAGGTTCTGCGGATCCCCAGCGGCGAGCTGTCCAGAGGCCGTGGCGGCCCCAGATGTATGAGTATGCCCCTGGTACGGGAATGAGCGCACTGCTCATTTCTGTCAGGCTGCCGAAAGCGTCCGGCTTTCCCGGACATTTTCGGCAGCCTTTTTCTTTGGTCAAAAGCTAAGGGCCAGGGGTGAAAGACAGAGGTGTCTGCCGCGCAGACGATTGATACTGATTCTTGATTAAAAAGTTTAATCAAGAATCCCGTGTGCTGCGCACAC
>CAMFZO010000182.1 GCA_946006895.1 uncultured Clostridia bacterium
ATTCCTCTACGTCTCGTGGGCTCGGAGATGTGTATAAGAGACAGGTCCAGCTTGGAGACCAGCTCCATGGGTGCGTGCATGGACAGCACGGGAACGCCCGCGTCGACAGTCTCGATGTTGCGGTTTGCCATATAGCAGGCCACCGTACCGCCGCCGCCCTGGTCGACCTTGCCCAGCTCGCCGGTCTGCCAGATGACGTCATGGTCGGCAAAGAGCCTGCGGACATAGGCCATGACCTCTGCCGCCGCGTCGGAGGAGCCGGACTTGCCCCGGGCACCGGTGTACTTGAAAATGCCGGTGCCGTAGTTGATCTTCGTGTTGTTGCCCTTGTCGCAGGTCTCGGGGTAGAGGGGGTCGTAGGCGTTGCTCACGTCAGCCGACAGGCAGAAGGAGCCCTCGAAGCAGCGGCGCAGACAGGCCCCGGTAGCCTTGCACAGGTCGCCCATAAAGGTCTCGAAATACTCGCTCTGCATACCGCTGATGCCCATGGAGCCGATCTCCTCCTTGTCCGCCAGTACGCAGACGGCGGTCTTGGCGGGAGTGTCGATCTCCAGCATGGGCTTGAAGGCGGCGTAGGCGCAGACCCGGTCGTCATGGCCGTAGGCGGCGATAAGGCTGCGGTCGAAGCCCACGTCTCTGGCCGGTCCGGCGGGGACCATAGTCAGCTCGGCAGAGAGAAAATCGTCCTCGCAGATGCCGTATTTTTCGTTGAGCAGGCACAAAATGGCGAACTTGATGCGGTCGGCGCCTTCGTCGTCCTTCAGGGGCTTGCTGCCAAGCAACACCCGGAGGTTTTCGCCGGTGACGCCCTCTGCCAGGGTCTTCTTCATCTGGTCGCCGGACAGATGGACCAGCAGGTCCGTAACGCAGAAGATGGGATCAGCCGGGTCCTCGCCCACTGTGACCTTGACCACGGAGCCGTCCTTTTTGGCCACAACGCCGTGAAGGGCCAGGGGCGTCGTCGTCCACTGGTACTTCTTGATGCCGCCGTAATAGTGGGTCTTGAAGTAGGCCATTTCGCAGTCCTCATAGAGAGGATTGGGCTTCAGATCCAGACGGGGGGAGTCGATGTGGGCGGCACAGATGTGAGCGCCCTTGTCCAGAGGCTCCGTGCCGACGACGGCGAAAATCACACACTTGCCGTGGCCGTTGCCGTAGACCTTGTCACCGGGCTTCAGCTCCATACCCGGCACCAGCGGCTTGAAGCCGTGCTTTTCCGCCTCGGCAATGGTCCAGTCCACCGCCTCGCGCTCGATCTTGCAGTCGCTGATAAAGCGCATATACTCCCGGCAATAGGGCTCCATGGCCTGCAGATCCCCGGCGCAAATGCGGTCGTAGCCGTTCTTGGGCGCGGAGAGCAGAGACTCGCGCAGGGCTTCATATTTCTTTTCTTCCATAAGGTGTAAAACTCCTTTCAGAAATTCCTGACATTTTTCTTCAAACGCCTCGGCGGAGGCGTTGTTTTCCAAAGTAACGTCGGCGAGGGCGGAAAAGTCCCCGTCGGACTTCTGGGCGGCGATCCGCTTCTTTGCGTAGGACCGGGAGATGCCGTCGCGGCCCATGAGCCGTTCAATGCGTACCTCCTCCGGCGCGGTGACGGCAACGGTGAGGTCGCACCGGTCGGAAAGGCCGCTCTCAAACAGGGCGATGGCGTCGATGGCGGCAAGCGCCGCGTCGGACGAGGCCAAGAGCCGTTCCACCTCCCGGCAGACGGCCCGGTGGGTGATGCGGTTCAGCTCCTGCAGGGCGGCGCTGTCGGAAAAAACAAGCTCTCCCAGGACTTTGCGGTCCAAGCTGCCGCCGATAAAAGCACGGGGAAATCCCGCAGCCAGTTCCCTTAAAAGTCCGGCGTCCGTCTGTAAAAGCCGGTGATACAGGGCGTCGCAGTCGATGCACAGGCCGCCGCGCTTCTCTACGGCCCGAAGAAGGGTGGTTTTTCCGCTGCCGCTGCCGCCGGTGATGCCGATGATCTTCATTGGTCGGCCTCCGGGTCAACGACGCGGAAAGCGGCCGCTTTTTTCAGACGGTTGCCCACGGCGCCGGCAATGCCGCCGCCCTCGGGACCGCGGGCGTAGATGGTCTTGATCTCCGGACGGTCCAGCTCCCGCAGAGCGGCAAACAGACCGGCAGAAAGGGTCTTCATGTCGCCGTATTTTCCGTAGGCGGTGGGGTTGCAGCCGGCAAAGAGGGGCAGCTCCTCCTCAAAGCACAAGACCGCGTCTCCCTCGGCAAAGCGGCGGCGGACATAGGCGGCGGCGGCTTCCGAGCTGCCGCTGACGATATAGACCTCGGCGCTGGGGGCGTAGTGCTTGTATTTCATGCCCGGGGCGCGGACAACGGTGTCGTCGGAGATCTGCGCCAGGACAGCCCGGTCGATCTCCAATTCGCCCAGCAGGTCCCGCAGCTCCTCCGGGGTGATGCCGCCGGGACGGAGCAGACGGGGCTTTTCCCCCGTCAGATCGACGATGGTGGATTCCACCCCCACCTCACAGGGGCCGCCGTCGATAATGGCGTCGATCCTGCCATCGGTGCCGTAGTCGTGGAGCACGTGGGCGGCGGCGGTGGTGGAGGGCTTGCCGGAGAGATTGGCGGAGGGAGCGGCAATGGGCACGCCCGCCGCACGGATCAGTTCACGGGTCACCTGCGTTTTGGGACAGCGGACGGCTACCGTGGAAAGCCCCGCCGTGGTCCGTTTGGGAACACAGGGCTTTACCGGCAGCACCATGGTCAAAGGCCCCGGCCAGAAGCGTTCTGCCAGACGCCAGGCCGCCTCGGGAATATCATGGCAGTAGCGGGTCAGCTCTTCAGCGCAGGAAATGTGGATGATGAGGGGGTTGTCCTGGGGACGGCCCTTGGCGAGGAAGATTTTCGCTACTGCTTCCTCGTCCATGGCGTTGGCGCCCAGACCGTAGACCGTCTCCGTGGGGATGGCGACCAGACCGCCTGCGCGGATGATCTCCGCCGCCTGGGAGACGGTGGAGGGGTCGCTGGCAGGAAAGATCAGAGTTTTCATTGCGCTTCACCGCTTTCACGGAGTTTTTCCGCTTGGTCGGCGCTGACCAAGGCGTCGATGAGTTCGTCCAGATCGCCGTTCATCACGGCATCGAGCTTATAGAGCGTCAGGCCGATGCGGTGGTCGGTGACGCGGCTCTGGGGGAAGTTGTAGGTGCGTATTTTTTCGTTGCGCATCCCCATGCCCACCTGACTGCGGCGTTCGCCGGAATAGGCGGCCTCAATGCGTTCCTGCTCCATCTGATAGAGCTTGGAGGAGAGCATGAGCATACATTTTTCGCGGTTTTGAAACTGACTGCGCTCCTCCTGGCAAGCGACGACGATGCCTGTGGGCTTGTGGATGAGCCGCACGGCGGAGGAGGTTTTGTTGATGTGCTGACCGCCTGCGCCGGAGGAACGGTAGACCTGCATCTCGATGTCCTCGGGGCGGATGTCCACGTCGGCCTCCTCCATTTCGGGAAGCACCGCCACGGTGGCGGTGGAGGTGTGAATGCGTCCGCCGGACTCCTGTCTCTTATACACATCTCCGAGCCCACGAGAC
>CAMFZO010000183.1 GCA_946006895.1 uncultured Clostridia bacterium
TCATCGTCGGCACTGAGCGCCACGAATCCCGCCGTATCGACAATCAGCTCCGCGGACGTTCCGGTCGTCAGGGCGACCCGGGTGAGACCCGCTTCTTCCTGTCCCTGGAGGACGACGTCATGCGTCTCTTCGGTTCCGAGCGCATTATGGGTATGCTCAACACCCTTGGCATCGACGAGGACACGCCCATTGACGCCAAGCTCCTGTCCAACGCCATCGAAAACGCCCAGAAGACCGTGGAGAGCCGCAACTTCCAGGCCCGTAAGAACGTCCTGGAATACGACGACGTGATGAACACCCAGCGTACCGTCATTTATGAGCAGCGCCAGAAGGTCCTGGACGGTGAAGACCTGTCCTCCACCATCGACGCCATGATCCACCACGTGATCGACACCGAGGTGGCTGACGCCTTCGGCGCCGAGGAGGGAGAGCCGCTGGAGCGTCTGGCGGCGAAATTCGAGGGGATCTACATTCCTAAGGGCGCCATCGACGGCTCCTACACCCGGGAAAACGCCGCGGAGAAGCTCTATGAGGGCTTCCGCGAAACCTACCGGAAGCGGGAGGCGGAATTTGGCGCGGAGCGTATGCGGGAGATCGAGCGCATCATCCTCCTGCGGGTCGTGGACGAATACTGGATGGACAACATCGACGCGATGGACGACCTGAAGCAGGGCATCCGCCTGCGGGCCTACGGACAGACCGACCCGGTCATCGCCTATAAGCGGGAGGGCTTCGCCATGTTCGACGGCATGATTAACGCCATCCGCGAGGAGACCGTCCGCCGCCTGTATCTCTTCCGTCTGCGCACGGAGGCCGATGTCAAGCGCCAGCAGGTAGCCAAGATCACCGGCACCGGCGGCGACAAGACCGTCAAGCAGCAGCCGGTCAAAAAGGTGAAGATCGGCGCCAACGATCCCTGCCCCTGCGGCAGCGGAAAGAAGTATAAGTATTGCTGCCGCGACAGGGACAACGCCAAATGAGCGGATTTTATGTTAACCGGAAGGGAGCGCTGGAATACCTGACAGCGCCCGGCCTGGAGGGAACGGCTCACTGCTTTTCCACCCGGTTCGGCGGCGTCAGCGAGGGCGCTCTGGTTTCCCTGAACCTGGGCGTCCACCGGGGAGACCGCCCCAAAAACGTCCTGGAGAACTACCGTATCCTGGGCAGGGCCGTGGGCTTCGACCTGAAAAACACGGTTTTTACCCGCCAGCTCCACACGGATATTGTGGAGCGGGTGGGAAAGCGGGACTGCGGGCGGGGACTGATCTTCCCTGTGGATCACGCCTGCGACGGCCTTGTCACCAACGAGCCAAACGTTGTTTTGACAGTGTTTTCCGCCGACTGCACGCCGGTGCTGCTCTATGACCCGGTGGCGGGAGCGGTGGGCGCCGTCCATGCCGGCTGGCGGGGAACTGCCGCCGCCATTGCCGCAAAGGCCGTGGAGAAGATGGTGGCGGAATTTGGCAGCCGCCCGGAGAATATCCGCGCCGCCATCGGACCGTGCATTTCCCAATGCTGCTTTGAGACCGACGCCGACGTGCCGGAGGCTATGCTGGCGTCCTTCGGGGAAGCCGCCAACGCCGCCATCCGGCCTGTGAAAAAAGCAGCGGGCAAAAAATATTATGTAAATCTAAAGGAGCTGAACGCCCTGGCTCTGCGGCAGGCGGGTGTGACGGCCATCGACATCGCCTGCGAGTGTACCGCCTGTGAGCCGCAGCGCTTCTGGTCGCACCGCCGCGTGGGCAACGGGCGCGGCTCCCTTGCCGCCATGATCATGCTACGAGGAGAGACCCTGTGAAAAGATTCATTGCGCTGCTGCTGGCGCTGACCCTGCTGAGCGGCTGTACGGCTGCGCAGCAGACCGGGAAGACGGAGGCAAGCGCCCAGACGGAGATCACCGAGAAAACAGAGGAAACTCAGGAGACTGTGGAGACGCCGGAGGATGAGAACAGCTTCGGCCTGTCCTATTTGCCCGAATACGGTCTGAATCCCTATTCCTGTACCGCCACGGTCAACCGCGCCCTGTTTTCTCTGCTCTACGAGAGCCTGTTTTCCACCTCCAACCAGTTCCGTGCCGAGCCGGTCCTGTGCGAAAGCTACCGCATGATCGACGAGGGCAGGACCTATGTCTTTACCCTGGCAGAGGGCGCGGCCTTTTCTGACGGGACGCCGCTGACGGCCCAGGACGTGGAGGCTTCCATCCAGGCAGCCCGTTCCAGCTCCTACTATAAATTCCGCCTGTCCCACATCTCCTACTACACTACCCAGGAGGACGGGACTCTCCTGATCCAGATGGACACGCCTTATGAAAATCTGCCGCTGATCCTGGACATCCCCATCGTAAAAAAGGAGAGCGTGGCGGAGGACTATCCCGTCGGCACGGGGCCGTACAAGCTCCAGGGCGACCGCCTGGTCCGCAACCGCCACTGGAAGCAGACCCAGGAGTTGGTCCTTGACCGGGACGCCATCGAGCTTTCCGCCTGCGGCAGTACGGGAGAGCTGCGGGACAACTTTGAATTTGGCTCCACCGACCTGGTCTATTGCGACCCCAACAACGCCGCCTCCGTGGGCTACCGGTGCGACTACGAGGTCTGGGAGGTCCCGACCACGGTGATGCACTACCTTGGCTTCAACCTCTACAGCGGCTATTTTGCCAACAATACCCTCCGCACGGCGGTGACTTACCTGCTCAACAGGGAGGAGATCGTCACGGAGTTCTACGGCGGCTTTGCCCTGGCCAGCAGTCTGCCCTGTTCACCCTACTCGGACCTTTACGACGCCCAGCTTGCCAAGAGCTGCGACTACGCGCCCACCCGGTTCCAGTCGGCGCTGCAGGAGTCGGGCATCCTGACCTCCCCGGAATATGAGTATCACCAGGGCATTTTCCTGGTCTGCTCGGACGATATGGTCCGGGTGGAGACGGCCAGATACATCGCCCAGCTTCTCAACGACGCGGGCCTGAACATCGTCGTCAGCGCCGTGGACCGGGACACCTATCTGCAGGAGCTCAACGACGGCGATTTTGACCTCTATTACGGTGAAACGCGCCTGACGCCCAACTTCGACCTGTCGGAGTTTTTCCGCAGCGACGGCAACCTGCAGTACGGCTCCATCAAGAGCACCTCTCTGGCGGAGCTTTGCACCGCTGCGCTGGAAAACACCGGCAGCTTTGTGGAGCTGTGCGCCCAGGTGGCGCGGGAAGCTCCCATCTGTCCGGTTGTGTTCAAAAGCTATGCGGTTTACGTGACCCGCGGCAAGCTCACCAGCCTGACGCCCACGGTGGACAATGTGTTCCACGACTCGGCCTCGGCGCGGAGCCTTGCCGACGCGGACAAGACCTACGAAAACGCCGACCCGACGGCGGAATAACATAGAAAAAGCGCCGTGCGCCCGGTAAAGCCGCCCACGGCGTTTTTTCTTGCATTGTACAGGGAATTGTGGTAATATGCTAAAAGAGAAACTATGTTTGGAGCTGTCTCTTATACACATCTGACGCTGCCGACGAAGGCTTTGGTGTTGTTGTCG
>CAMFZO010000184.1 GCA_946006895.1 uncultured Clostridia bacterium
ATCCGATCTACAAGCGCATTCTTGAAAACGGCAAGAAAAAGTACGCCTTTGAGATTATGGAGCTTGCCAAAGAAATCAGCGAGAAGTAAGCTGTGGAGAAGGCACTGGCTGTTCTGAATAAGCTCCTTCATCCACCGAGATGGGTGCTTTTCCTATTGCCGCCCATTGTGTTTGCCGCACTTATTTATGTCTTGATCCAAGGAACGAAAAGCAGTACGCTGACATACATAATCTACTGTGCGTCGGCGTACTGCCTGACAATATGGATATTGCCGCTGCCACGACTGCTCCGAAAAGCCAAAGCAAACATGATGCGCTGGCTGACCGGCACGGTGCTTGGCGGAAAATATATTGGTGATATTGCTTTCCGAGGCAGTGTAAGCATCTGCCAAGGCATGATGGCTAACTTTCTCTATGTGGTGTTCCGCATATTTATTGGCATCCGTTTCGCTTCGGTATGGTTTATCACGATTGCGATTTACTATCTGCTGCTTGGCATCATGCGGCTGTCACTGATTTTAAGCCGCCGAAACCGAAGTGTGAAATCAGAACTGCGCAGTTATCGCAAAACGGCATGGCTGTTGTTTCTGCTGAACATTCCCATGGGTGGTATGATCACGCTTATGGTGCTGACGGATTCTGGGTATTCCTATCCGGGGTATGTAATCTATCTGTCAGCCCTGTATACCTTTTACACGATCATTCTGGCTATCGTAAATCTGGTGAAATTCCGGAAACTCGGTCGTCCGATTTTGTCGGCGGCAAAGGTTCTTAACTTTGTTGCCGCGCTGATGTCGCTGCTTGGTTTGCAAACGGCGATGATCTCACAGTTCTCAACCGAGGGGGAGAACTTCCGCAGAATGATGAACACCATTACCGGAAGCGGCGTGTGGTTTGCCGTGATACTGACCGCCGTGTATATGCTGCTGCACAGCAGAAAAATGAAAGAGGTGATGTCCGTTGAACCGCTCGGAGAGTAAATATTTCGCAACCGCCGTCCGTATGGATGAGGCATTTTTGGAGCTGCTGGAAGAAAAGGACTTTGCCTATATTACGGTGAAGGAGATCTGTGAAAAGGCGGGCGTCAACCGTTCTACCTTCTATCTGCACTACGAAACGGTGAATGAGCTTCTGGCAGAGAGCGCCCGATATATCATCGACAAACTCATTGCGAACATGCCGCAGGATACCGCTGAATTCATTGAAAGGCTTCAAACCCGTCCTCTGGAGGAATTGCACCTGATTACGCCGGAATACTTGAGGCCGTACTTGAATTTCATCAAAGAACACCGCCGTATCTTTCACACCGCGGTTGATCATTCATCCGTCCTGGGGATGGATGACGCTTACCTTGCGCTGAACCGCCACGTATTCACGCCGATTCTGGATCGTTTTCACGTACCACTGTCTGAGCAGAAATATATGATGCCGTTTTATATTCATGGTCTGATGGGCATTGTTAACGAATGGTTGAAGGAAGATTGCAAGGATTCCGTCGAACACATCATTTCTGTGATGCAGATTTGCATTCCTCATCACCAGCCATGAGAAGCACAGCAACAAATTGCAGGTTATTCAGGATTTTCATTATGCATATTGAGATGTAAGGGTGTGCAGTTGGTATTGAAATAAGTCTTTACTTTCAACAAAGCGACCTATCTTTTAGAGATAAAAGACAGGTTGTCATTGTATTTCCAGAAAAATCTGTGTTTTTCTTGTTGCCCATAATTTTGACTTTCTCATGGTGATCATCTCTCCGAATAAGAAAAATAGTTAAGTCCAACCAATGGACAGACTCCGGCGAGTGTCACGTTGACAAATGGAGAAAAAATGCTATCATAATACTGTTACCCGCATTTCTCTACTTGACGATGAGGAGGAATCATCATGGCAAAGAAGTTTGGCTTTGGCGCTCTGCTGGCGTTTGGTACGGTCGCTGCCGTTCTGGGCGGCGCTGCGGCTTATCTCAACCGCAAGAGCATTGAAAAGACCGTGCAGGACATTGCGGATCAGCTGGACGCCCGGGAGGAGGAGGGCTTCTTCTCTGTGGACCTGGAGGACGAAGAGCCTGTCATCCACGTGGTGGAGCGGGAGGAAGAACCCCAGGAAGACGCCGGCGATGAGAGCGACTTTGTGGACGCCGACGGCCAGGCCGAGGATGCTCCCGTCCAGGAGGAGCCGGAGACCCCGGAGGCCTGAATAAAAAGCCGAAACAAACAGCAGCGCGCTGCCGCGGAAAGGATTCTGCGGCAGCGCGTTTTCTCTTGCGCCGGAAATTCATAAGGCGTTCATGTTTGGGGGATATACTATACTTGGAAGGGGATACCCAAATCCAGAAAGGAGACAAAACGAATGAAACGGAAGCTTATCCTGCTCTGCGCCCTCTGCCTGGCGGCTCTGCTCTGCGGCGGCTGCGGTCAGCAGCAGACCCAGACGGGCACGACCGGCCAGACAGAGGAAATCATCACTGCCGACCAGGCCAAGGAAAAAGCCCTGGCCCACGCCGGCCTGACCAACGACCAGGTGACCTTTGCGCGCTGCGACCTGGACCTGGAGGACGGCCGCCAGGTATACGAGGTGGAATTCTATACCCAGGACAACAAGGAGTACGACTATGAGATCGACCCGTATACCGGGGAGATTCTCCGCTATGATTACGACGCCGAGCACGCCGCGGCCAGCGGCGGCAGCGCCGTCACCGAGGAGCAGGCCAAGGCACTGGCCTTAGCCAAGGTCCCGGGCGCCACAGCCAGCGACATCCGGGAGTTCAAAGCAGACCAGGACCACGACCGGACGGAGTACGAGGGAAGGATTGTCTACAACGGCACCGAGTACGAGTTTGAGATCAACAGCGCCACCGGCGACTTCCTCAAATGGGAAGAGGAGCCCGCCCACTGACCAGAAAACAGAAGCGCCCTTTGCCTGCCGGAGCCCGGCGGACAAAGGGCGTTTTTTCAGGAAAGGGCCGCCGCGTCCTGGGGATAGCGGAGGCAGGCTCGCCAGAACAGCACCCCTGCCAAGGCCAGAGCACAGCCCAGGCCGGTGTAAAACACGGCGATGAAGGCATTTGGACGCAGCCGGGGAAGGACAGATTCTGGTCCGGCAGGCCGTCCATGTGGAAGATGTCCTGCCAGACGCTCTCCACCGTGGCCAGAAGGAGGTCGTCCTTGCTGGGAAAGTAGTTGTACAGGGACCCCAGAGCCACCTGACAGGCCCGGGCCACCGAGCGCATGTTCAGGCTGTCCAGCCCCTGACGGGAGACCATCTCCCGGCAGACCGTCAGGATGGCCTCCCGGGAGGTAACGGCGGTGTTCATGGCACGCACCTCCAAATTGAACTGTGTTCATTATAGTGGAAATCAGGCAGCTTGTCAATTTCTTTGGGACTCCTGTCTCTTATACACATCTCCGAGCCCACGAGACGTAGAGGAATCTCG
>CAMFZO010000185.1 GCA_946006895.1 uncultured Clostridia bacterium
CGCCGCCTCCTCTGCCGAGCGTATGCGGACCATCTTTGCCCAGGCCGATGAAAAGCTGTCGCTCACCTCGCAGGATCTGAAGACCCTGCTGGATTCCTTTCAGAGCGATTTTGCCCAGATGCAGCAGCTTTTGGAAACCGCCCAGGGCATCGTGGACGAATCCTCCTCCAGTCTGAAAGCCGCGTCGGACATCTGCGCCGAGCCATAACACAGCAGCGCCTCCGGGACCGCATGCGGACCGGAGGCGTTTTTTATCACTGCTTTCACCCGAAAAAAGCGGCGAAAGATACAAAAAAGACAAGCTCACGGCTTGTCTTTTCGTATGTCAAAATATGTCAGAATCAGATAGCGCGTTCAACCTTATTGGAACGGAGGCATCTTGTACAGACGTAGACATGGCGGGGAGAACCATCGACGATTGCTTTCACGCGCTTCACGTTGGGCTTCCAAGCTCTGTTGGAGCGTCTATGGGAATGGGACACCTTAATGCCGAACGTAACACCCTTGCCGCAAATATCGCACTTTGCCAAACTGCTGCACCTCCAATCATAGGAAAAATCGTCAAAATAGCGTCGACGCATGACGCCGCTAAATATATTACCAGAGATTTGCCGGAAATGCAAGAGAAAAATTACAAAAAAATATATTTTTTTCACGGATGGTTGCGAAACAGGGACAAATAGAATATAATACTATCAAAATAAAGCCACGGAGGGAAAATCATGCCCATGAATTCTTACAGCGTTCTGCTGAAAAAGGTTGTGGAGGAATTTAAGCTCACCGTCGCCTACGCCTCGACGGATTTTGACCGCGTTCCCATCATGGTCGAGGAAGTGACGCGGCCCGGCCTGCCGCTGACGGGCTTTTTCAATCATTTTGAACGGCTGCGCCTGCAGGTCATCGGCCACGTTGAGTCGGATTATCTTTCTTCCCTGAGCCATGAGCGCAAGCTGGAGATTTTTGACGAGCTGTTTTCCTACAAGATCCCCGCTCTGATCTTCGCCCGCAACATTGAGCCCCCGGAAGAGTGCCTGGAAATGGCGAAGAAGAACGACGTAACGATCCTGCGCTGCATGGAATCCACCACCTACGTGGTCTCCAGCCTGATTACCTACCTGAAAAGCACGCTGGCGCCGCGAATTTCCCGCCACGGCGTTCTGGTGGAGGTCTACGGCGAGGGCCTGCTGCTGATGGGCGAGAGCGGCATCGGCAAGAGCGAGGCTGCGGCAGAGCTGCTGAAGCGCGGACATCGTCTGATTGCCGACGACGCGGTAGAGATCCGTAAGGTCGCCAACAATTCTCTGCGGGGCACCTCCCCGGAGCTGATCCGCAACTACATTGAAATTCGCGGCATCGGTGTCATTAACGTCGCCAAGCTCTTCGGCATGGCCGCCATCAAGAAAGATACCTCCATTGATCTGGTCATCAATATCGTGCCCTGGTCCAGCGAGCAGATCTACGACCGCCTGGGTCTGGAGGACCAATACATGGATCTGCTGGGTGTCAAGGTTCCGGCCATCACCATTCCCATCAAGCCGGGCCGAAACCTTGCTGTCATTCTGGAGGTCGCCGCCATGAACAACCGACAGAAAAAAATGGGCTACAACGCCGCGGCGGAATTCACCGAGCAGATCAACCGCCATTTCGACGAGCACGGCGCCCAGCATTTCTGATAGTATCTCCCAGGTTAGCGTACCGTAACGGTACACCGTTTCTTCCGTAGGGGCAGCTATGTCCATTGCGGTTAGGTTCCATACATCGACGTAGGGCACGGCGACTCTGCCGTGCCGTTTTTCGTCTTCGCAGGAAAACGATTATTTCTCAAAGAATGTTTTCTGTCCCCATAATAATCCTGCCCTGACAGGAAACCAAGGTCTTCTGTTTTTTCGTTATAATGACGAAAATGATTTGAACAGCAATTTTTTCTTTAGAATCCGTTGACGAGGATGATTTGTCGCACTATAATTGAGTTACAACTCAATTATAGTGCGTGCCGCTATGCAGGCTGCACGGAAAGGAGGTAAGGATGCGATGCCCGCGAAGATATGACAGTGAGGACGCGAAACGGAGGATTTTGTCCTCCTGTGTGCGGCTGTTCATTCTCAAGGGTTACCGGGAAACGACCATAGCAGATGTGATGGCAGAGGCCGATGTGTCCTCCAGCTCCTTCCGCAACATTTTCGGCACCAAGGACGGGATTCTGACGGAGCTGGTGGATGTCATGTTTGAAGGCCAGTTCGAGATGGCAGGCTCGGTACTGGGGAACACTTCTTCCCCCGCCATGCTCTACGCCGTGGAGACCGCCATCCAGTTGGCCATTACCGAGCGAAACGAGAATCTGCGGGAGATCTATCTGGAGGCCTACGCCCACCCCGACCTCGCGGAGCGGATCCACCGCAAGACCGCAGTCACCATCGCCAAAATCTTCCGGCCGTATCTGCCGGAATGCACCGACAGCGACTTCTACGAAATGGAGATCGGCACCGCCGGCATCATGACCGGGTATATGGCCCGCAGGTGCGACATCTACTTTACCCTAGAGCGGAAGCTGGAGCGATTCCTTCACATGGCGCTGGGCGCCTATCAGGTGCCGAAGCCGGAGCAGGATGCGATTGTTTCCCAGATCTGCAAGCTGGATATCTGCCAGATTGCAGACAGCGTCATGCAAAAGCTGTTCGCCGCTCTGGCGATGAGATTTGATTTTTCCCTGAACCCGTCAAGCAACCCACCGCAGTAGTTTATAAAGGAGGTAACCCATGAAAAAACGCATCTTTTCCATCGCACTGATCCTGTGTATGCTGCTTTCTCTGCTGCCTGCCAGCGCATTGGCGGCAGAGGACTACGAGCTGTACATCAACAATTTCCAGTTCAGCTCCACCAATCTCACCTACACCAGTGGGAGCGGCAGCGCCACCTACGACCCCGGCACCAAAACGCTGACCATCAAGAATCTGTCGCTCTCCACCGGAGGCGCCAATACAATCATTCAGAGCGGAATCTCGGGATTGACCATGAAGATCGACGGTACGCTGACCCTCAATCTGCTGGCCAGCAAAGTCGAAAACGGCATCGATCTCGCCAAAGTCAGAACCAACTACGGCATTGCGGTCACCGCTGACACGACCATCTGCGGCGCCAACAACAGCGCGGATAAGGATTCCATCATTATCACGTCCCAATGTACCGGTGTGGATGATACGGAATATGATGACGGCACCACCCGCGTGGGCATCAGGCCCATGTCCGGTGCAAAACTGACGGTGAAAAACCTCACCGTCAGCATGACCGACAACTCCACCGGCAGCTATGCCGGTCATGCCAGCATGATCCGT
>CAMFZO010000186.1 GCA_946006895.1 uncultured Clostridia bacterium
CACCTAAGCCTTCGTCGGCAGCGTCAGATGTGTATAAGAGACAGGATCAGCTCCTTTACGCCGTCCTCAGCCAGCATCCGCGCCTCATAGAGGCAGTCCTCCAGACTGCGGCTGCGGTATCTGCCCCGCAGGGAAGGAATGACGCAGTAGGAGCAGCGGTTATCGCAGCCCTCCGCGATCTTCAGATAGGCGTAGTACGCCGGGGTGGTCAGCACACGGCCGGTCTCTGTCAGGGCGGCGTTGATATCGCTGAACCGGCAGACGGTCTGATCCGCGAGCAGGGCCTCCACCGCGGTAACGATGTCATCATAGCAGCCCGTTCCCAGAACACCGTCCACCTCGGGCATCTCCTGCAGAATTTCCTCCTGATAGCGCTGGGAAAGGCAGCCGGTGACCAGGATCTTGCCGATGATCCCCTCCTCCTTTAAAGCGCCCATGGCCAGGATGTTATCGATGGCCTCGCTCTTGGCAGAGTCGATGAAGCCGCAGGTGTTTATGATGACCACATCCGCGCCCTCGACGCCGCTCAGCAGTTCATAACCGGCCTGCTGCAGCAGATACATCATCTGCTCCGCGTTGACCTGGTTTTTTGCACAGCCCAGGGAGATCATCCCGATACGCTTGCCCATATGCGAAATCCTTCCTTATCATCAATCGTCGAAAAATTCTTCGTCCGGCGCATATCGCTCCAGTGCGCACCGGATGTCGCTCCAGCGATGGCCGCGCCGCAGCAATGCGTCCGTGGCCCGTTTGCAGTCAGCTCTGTCCGGTGTTTTGCCCCGGAAGCGACGCTGCAAAAAGGCGTCAATGGCCTCGTCCTGCACGGGCATCTGCTCCAGAGCCTCGTCCCAGAGTTCCCGGGGGATCCGTTTCTCATAGAGCATCTGCCGGATCCGTGCGGCGCCATAGCCCTTGGCTGCTCCGCTGCGGACAATGGACTCCGCCGTCTGGCGGTCATCCAGCAGCTTCAGCTCCGTGAGCCACTGTACCGCTTCCTTGGCGTCTTCCTCCCGTTCGCCCTTCTGCACCAGGCGCACTTCCAGTTCCCGCCGGGAGACGGCGCTGGCCGATACGATCCGCACCGCACGTTCCCGGGCGGAGGCTCTGGCGCAGGCATCTTGAATGGAGGCCATAGCGCTCTCCGGCACCTCCATGCCCTCGTAAAGCCCCAGCTCCGCCAGTGCGGAAGCGGGCATCAGCAAACTGACGCCGTTGTCAAAGCGCACCCGTTTCTTCCCCTGAGGGGAGCGGGTGGCCTCTATCGACTCAACCCTCATCAAAATCCTCGGCGGAGATGTCTACCGCCTTGCCGGCAGGCTTGGCCGCAGGCTTGCGAACGTCGCGCAGCTCCGCCAGATGGGCGCGAACCTTCGCCTCCAGTTCCTCTGCCAGCTCCGGATGGTCGGCAATATACTGCTTGGCATTGTCGCGGCCCTGACCGATACGCTCGTCACCGATGGAGAACCAGCTACCGCTCTTGTTGACCAGCTCCAGCTCCACCGCCATATCCAGCAGCTCTCCGTATTTGGAAATGCCCTCGCCGTACATGATGTCAAAGACTGCCTCACGGAAGGGAGGCGCGACCTTGTTTTTGATGACCTTGACACGGGTGCGGTTGCCGATGATGGCGCCGCCTTCCTTAATGGCCTCGATTTTGCGCACGTCCAAACGGACGGAGGAATAGAATTTCAGCGCATTGCCGCCGGTAGTGGTCTCCGGGTTGCCGTACATCACGCCGATCTTCATACGAAGCTGGTTGATAAAAATGACGATGCAGTTAGTCTTGGCGATGGTACCGGCCAGCTTGCGCAGTGCCTGGGACATGAGCCGGGCCTGCAGACCGACAAAGGCGTCGCCCATCTCACCCTCGATCTCCTGACGGGGCACCAGGGCTGCCACCGAGTCCACGACCACCACGTCGATGGCGCCGGAACGGACCAGCGCGTCGGTGATCTCCAGCGCCTGCTCACCCGTATCCGGCTGAGAGACCAGCATAGAGTCGATGTCCACACCGATGGCCGCCGCGTAGGTGGGGTCCAGGGCGTGCTCGGCGTCGACGAAAGCCACCTCGCCGCCGCGTTTCTGTGCTTCCGCCACCACGTGCAGGGCCAGCGTGGTCTTGCCGGAGGATTCCGGTCCGTAGATCTCCACGATTCTGCCCCGGGGCAGACCGCCGATGCCCAGCGCGGCGTCCAGTGCCAAAGAACCGGTGGGAATGGCATCTACATTCATCTCCGGCTTGTCGCCGAGACGCATGACAGAGCCCTTGCCGAAACTCTTTTCGATGTTATGCAGGGCAGTTTCCAGTGCTTTTTTCTTGTCCTCAGCAGGTGCGGGAGCCTCATAGTTGGGTTTTTTCTGTGCCATGGTCAGCTTTCCTCTCTTTTCCGGGCAAGCACTGCCCTTGTGATTTCTGCGGAATCTTTTCTCAGTTCAGTGATCTCATAACCGTGCCGCCGCAGCAGCGAACAGACGTCGTTTTCCTGCCCGATGCCGAATTCAAAGCATATCCAGCCGCCGGGCTGCAGGGCAGGTGTAAAGTTTTCAAGAATGGCCCGGTAGAAATCCAGGCCGTCAGCGCCGCCGTCCAGTGCCAGACGGGGCTCGTAGTCGCGCACGGAGGGGTCCAGGGTCTTCCATGTCTCCGTGGGGATGTAGGGCGGATTGGAGACGATCAGGTCGAAGGTTCCCAAAAACTCCTGGGCAGGCTTCAAAACGTCAATGGGCAGGCACTTGACCCGCGTGGCCAGCTTCTGCTCCAAGGTATTGCGCCGGGCCACCCGCAGAGCGCCCTGGGAGACGTCGCCCAAGGTCACCCGGGCGTCCTTGACCCGCTTTGCAATGGCCAGGCCGATGCAGCCTGAGCCGGTGCAGAGATCCAAAATTCGCGGATTCTGATTTAAAAACAGGGCCTTTTTGATGGCCAGCTCCGTGACAACGGTGGTGTCGTCCCGAGGGATCAGCACGTCGGGCGTAACCGTCAAGGTCATATCATAAAAGTCCCATTCGCCCAGAATATAGGGCATGGGCTCCCCCGCCGCATAGCGCCGGACGAAATCCGCCGTCAGCTGGCAGACCTCCTCCGGGGCGTAGAGCTCCCTGTCGGCGATCATCTGTTCCGCCGTTTTGCCCGAGGCGGCGCAGACCAACTCCCGGGCGATATTGGAGGCGAATTGTCCCTCCTTTTCCAGCAGGGCACGGCGGGCGTCCAGATAGAGGTCCGCGTACTTCTTTACCATTTATCGTCGCCCTCCCGCTCGGGAAGCACGGCGGTCAGCGCGGCAATATGCATAGCACCGGGAAAGGTGTCGTTGGAGCTT
>CAMFZO010000187.1 GCA_946006895.1 uncultured Clostridia bacterium
GCCGTTCCTGTTCTCCGGTATGCTCATTGAGGCCGTCGCCAAGGCCGCAAGAAAAATGGTCGACGAGGTCCGCCGCCAGTTCCACGAGATCCCCGGCATCCTCACCGGCGAGGAAAAGCCCGACTATAAGACCTGCATTGAGATCTCCTCCAAGGGTGCTATCGGCGAAATGAAGGTTCCATCCTTGCTTGCCATCATTGTGCCTGTCGGCTGCGGCTTCCTTTTCGGCGCGGAGTTTGTCGGAGGCCTGCTCATCGGCTCCACCATCTGCTCCATCATGCTGGCCATCTTCACCGGCAATGCAGGCGGTGCCTGGGATAACGGCAAAAAATACATCGAGACCGGTGCCATCAAGGGCAGCGGAAAGGGAACGCCCGCCCATGAGGCCGCTGTCGTCGGCGATACTGTCGGCGATCCGCTGAAGGATACCGTCGGCCCCTGCCTGGATATTTTTATCAAGATCATGTCCACGGTGTCTCTGGTGGCCGTTGCCGTCTTCAACGAGTTCAACCTGGCCTCCATCCTCGGCTGGCTCTGATTCAAGTTTGTTTTTTCCGGCGCGCCGCAAAAGTCAGTTTTTTGCGGCGCGCTGTTTTGTGAAAGGGGAGTACAATGCCTGTCGCCAGATACTATTTGAATGATCCCGCCGCGCCGAAGCCCAACAGCCCGATCCATATCGGCACCAATGTCTATCTGGAGCACAACGGCCGCCTTCTTTTGGAGCGCCGCTGGGACTGCGGCCAGTGGGGCTTGATTGGAGGCCGTCTGCGAAACGGCGAGAGCTATCAAAGAGGCATTGCCCGGGAGGTACGGGAGGAGACGGGGATCTTTCTCCCGGAAAACGCCTTCTTGCAGGTGCGCGTCTGCGATGATGACCGGATCGCCGCCTATCAGGACGGCACGGTCTGGCGGATGATTATTGTTCTCTTCCGGGCTGTGCTGGAGAAGGAACCGCCGCTGCACTCCAGCCGCGAATCCGCCGAGCTGCGGTTTTTTACCCCGGAGGAACTGAATACGCTGCCCATTGTCAATACCCACCGGGATCTGGTGGGGGCATGGCGGCAGGAAAAGGGAAGCCCTCGTTGAGGGCTTCCTTTTTTGTCGGAACCAATCGGAAGACGGCCGCATAGCCTGAATCAGGGGCAGCCCCAAAGGAGGAATTCATTTTGGAAATGCGAAAACAGCCCATGGTGTGCGACCGGGATGAAAAAGAACGGGATACCTATTGCGGCATCCTGCCGTCTTGCGCACCTCTGGCGAATCCCTTTGTACCCTTTCAGCAAAACAATCCGCCCACATATCCGGCAAAAAAAGGCGTAGTGCGCGGGACCATGTTCCCGGGACTGGACCTGCCGTTCATGGGTATGATCAATGATGGACCGTTGGACGAGACGCCCCTGCATGAGCTGCAGGCGCTTGGCTTTGCGGTGCAGGAACTGGGCGAGTATCTGGATACCCACAGAGACGACCGGGAAGCCTTTGAGCTTTTCCGGAATTATGCGAAGCTCTACCGCGAGGGGAGAAAGGCATATGAGGAGGTATTCGGACCGCTGACCATGCTGTCATCGGCGGACGGCGGCGACTACGACTGGCTGAAGGGCCCGTGGCCTTGGGAATATGAGGCCAACCGGAAGGAGGCATGAGCGATGTTTGTCTATGAAAAGAAATTGCAGTATCCGGTGAAGATCGCCAACACCAATCCGAAGCTGGCAGGCATCGTTTTAACGCAATACGGTGGGCCGGATTTCAATAGACTATAATTATGAGCAAAAAATTAGAGGGTGATGCGGTAGGTGATGGTCAGGAGGGAAGCGTCTCTGTCGAAGGTGCAGCTCTCAATGATGGAATTCAGGGCGTCGTATTTTTGCGGGATGCCGGCGTCGGATTCCAGAGTTTCAATCGTGGACCGGATCGCTTCTTTGAGCAAGCCGGTGGTATTGACGGAGGGCGGGGCGGCTTCTGCCTCTGACAGCGCTGCCTGAGCGGACGCGATCTCTTCATCCAGTGGAGCGCGCAGACGCTTGAAGTCGTCAAGGCTGATGGCGGCGTTGAGATAGGCGTCCATCAGACGATCCAGCTTTTTCTTGCTGCGTTCCAGAGTTTGCCGCAAGTTCTGTTGGGTGTTCTCAGCACCGCTTGATGATTGGATAATGCGGAATTGCAAATCGCCTGAGGAAGATAAATCGTCACGAAGACGGGAAATGACTGCGGTCGCAAGAGATTCTATCGCTATGTGCTGCGTATGGGCGCAGCGTCCGTGCACATAGTTGTTGCAGATCATAAAATGGGGCTTTGAAAAGACAAGGGTGGCATTACAGACGGCACAGCGAACAATGCCGCAAAGCCAATGCTTTCTGTCATTGTTTGGCCTGCTGTGCGGGCGCCAACGGAGCTTGAGATCGGCTACGCGCACCTGAACGTCATCCCACAACGATTTATCAATGATCGGTTCATGCCGGCCACGAACAAGGAGAATGTCCGGGTCATCATAGTCGCGGCGCGTACGCCGCTTCGGATTCCAGCGGAGCATCCCGATATAAACCGGATTCCGCAGAATATATTCCACTGTACGGTTTTCGAAGGGGGTGCCGCGATGGGTCGTGATGCCCTGGGAATTTAGCCAATGTGAAATGTGGAAACAGCCTTCACCGCCGGCAAAGCGCTCAAAGATCTGACGGACGATCGGCGCCTCCGTTTCGTGAGGAAAGAATTGATTGTTTTCCATACGATAACCAAAAGGAGGCGCGGTCTGCGGCTCGCCGCGCAGGGCCTTTTCCGTCATGCCCTTGCGGACCTCCTGGCCCAGGTTGATGCTGTATGCCTCGGCAAAGGATTCATAGATCGCCTCCATGACACCGCTGTAGCTGCCTTCGGAAAGAGGCTCCTTGATGGAGACCACTTCAACGCCGGAACGTTTCAGCATGGATTTATAGACGATGCTGTCCTCACGGGACCTGGCGAAACGGTCATACTTGTGGACGAGGATCACGTCAAAGGGATGCGACGACGATTTCGCGTCGGAGATCATCTGCATGAAGCCGGGACGCTTTTCCGCTTTTCTGCCGGAGATGCCTTCGTCGGAATAGACATAGCGCTCGTCCAAAATAAGGCTATGGGAAACCGCGTATTCCTGAAGCTCACGGAGCTGCGCGGCGGGGGAGAATTCCGTCTGGTCCTCCGTAGAGACACGAATATAGGCGGCGGCAATGCGTGGCTCGGATGATGCCATTGGTGGGCCTCCTTTTTTCAAAAATTTGATGATGCTTTGCCCGTCTCTGCTGCGGCAGGGACGGGCGCTTTTGCGTTTTATGGAT
>CAMFZO010000188.1 GCA_946006895.1 uncultured Clostridia bacterium
TTCAAGGCCGTGCCGTCGGAGACGGCACATGGCCATTTTGCTATGCTTTGCATAGCAAAAAAAGACGGCGGATTAGGATATGAGAATGAAAAAGACAGCGGACACCGCTGTACGGAGGATATGAGAATGAAAAAGGTATTGATTTTGGAGGATGAAGTCAGCATCCGCAGCTTTGTGGTCATCAACCTGAAGCGCGCCGGCTACGACGCCATTGAGGCGGGGACCGGCATGGAGGCGCTGGAGCGGCTCAAGGAGCATCCGGACATCGGCGTTGCCATTCTGGATATTATGCTGCCGGACATCGACGGCTTCGAGGTCTGCCGCAATATCCGCGCCACCAACAAGACCATCGGCATCATCATGCTGACGGCCCGCACCCAGGAGATGGACAAGGTGACGGGACTGATGACCGGCGCCGACGACTATGTGACCAAGCCCTTCTCACCGGCAGAGCTGACGGCCCGTATCGACGCCCTCTACCGCAGAGTCGGAGGCGGTGCGGAACAGGATGCGGAGATCATCGTCCATGAGCCGTTTACCCTCAACATCCGCAACCGCACCCTGGAAAAGGACGGACGCCGCATCAAGCTGACCCAGGTGGAATATGCCATCATCCAACTGTTCATGCAGAATCCCGGCCGTGCCCTTTCCCGCGAGGATATACTGACCTCCGTCTGGGGACGGGATTATGACGGCGAGCTGAAAATCGTGGACGTGAATATCCGCCGTCTGCGCATCAAGATCGAGGACAATACCGCCAACCCTACCTATATCACCACGGTCTGGGGCTTTGGCTATAAGTGGGGCGTGTGATCGGCCCATAGGGGGTGACGGAAATGAAACGAACCAAGGGCCTGCAGGGACGCTGGCTCCGCAATACGCTCAGCCTGGTGCTTGCGCTGGTCCTTCTGTGCGTCACCGCCCTGTCCGTCACCGTGGCGGCCTACTACTACTCCAGCATGGAGGCGGGCATGGAATCCAAGGCCCGCACCGGCACCGCCTTTTTTGAGACCTACATCGGGCAGAGCTACAACGAATACTACCAGTCCTGCGCCAAATTCACCCAGAGCTTTGACGCAAAGGACGTTATGGAGCTGCAATTTGTCAACACCGGCTACCGCATCGTCGCCTCCTCCTACAGCAACCTTTCCAAAAAGACCGCAGAGACCGACGACATTCGGCAGGCCATTGAGACCAAGGAGATCAGCTCCTTTACCGGCGAGAATCCCGACACGGGTGAGCGCATTATGGCTGTGTCCAGCCCGCTCGTCTATACCAACGGCGAGGTCATCGGCGTCCTGCGCTACGTGACGAGCCTGAAACGGGTGGACCGGCAGATATTGATGTTTACCCTGCTTATCAGTCTGGTGGGCCTGGTGATCCTGCTCATTGTCTATATCAGCGGCCGCTATTATCTGAAATCCATTTTAGGCCCCGTTTCCGAGATCACCAAAACCGCCAAGCGGATCGCCGCCGGCAGCTACGGCGTGCAGATCCAGCTCCACTCCAACGACGAGATCGGCGAGCTGGCGGACACCATCAACGATATGTCCAACAAAATCAGCCAGGCGGAGAAAATGCAGTCGGAATTTGTTTCCTCCGTATCCCATGAGCTGCGGACCCCTTTGACCGCCATCAGCGGCTGGAGCGAGACGCTTTTGTCCTCCGGCGGCAGTGTGGACACCCGTGAGGCTCAGCGCGGCCTGCGAATCATTTTGCGGGAGTCCAAGCGCCTGACAGGCATGGTGGAGGAGCTGCTGGAATTCACCCGCATCCAGGACGGACGCTTTACCCTCAACGTCGCCATGAGCGACCTGCGTTCGGAATTTGAGGACACGGTCTTTATGTACGGCAGTCGTCTTGCCCAGGAGAATATCGAACTGGAATATCTGGAAAACGACGACGACATCCCGGAGATCCCCTGCGACACCGCCCGTATGCGCCAGGTGTTCCTGAACATCCTGGACAACGCTGCCAAGCACGGCGGAGAGGGAGGAAAAATCACGGCGGAGATCCGCCGCGTGGAGCAGGAGATCCTCATCCGCATCCGCGATTTCGGTCCCGGCATCCCGGAGGAGGAGCTTCCGCTGGTCAAAAAGAAGTTTTACAAGGGGTCCTCCAAGGCCCGTGGCAGCGGCATCGGTCTTGCGGTCTGTGACGAGATCGTGTCCATGCACAACGGCTCTCTGGAGCTGTCCAACGCGGAAGGCGGCGGCACCCTTGTGACCATACGACTCCCCATCGAGGCGCAGTGACGCAGCCTGGGGAAGAGAAAGGAATACTATGGCAAAGAAAGAAACCAACGAAAAATTCAAAACCATGATCGGCGGTCAGGCTCTGATCGAAGGGATCATGATGATAGGCCCGGACAAGTGCGCCACGGTGGTGCGCAACAAGGAGGGCCTCAAAACCAAGGTCGAACCCCGGAAAAAAACCGGCAAGTTCTCCGTGAAGAAGATCCCCTTTATCCGCGGTATCTTTAATTTCTGCGGCTCCATGAAAACCGGCGTTTCCGCCCTGATGTACTCGGCGGATGTCTACGCCGCCGACGAGGACGAGACTCCGGCGGAAAAACAGTCGAAACTTGACGCCTGGCTGGAAAAGAAGCTCTCCTCGGAAAAGGCCCAGAGCGTGGTCATCACCCTGGCGGTGGTCATGGGCATCCTGTTTTCCGTGGCGCTGTTCATTTTGCTGCCGTCCCTGCTGGGCGAGTTCATCGAGCGCTGGGTAACAAATAATGAGCTGGTGCGCAACCTTTTGGAGGGTGTCCTGCGCATTGTGATCTTCCTGGCCTATATGTTCCTGATCTCCCGCATGGAGGATATGAAACGGGTATTCTCCTACCATGGGGCGGAGCATAAAACCATTCGCTGCTATGAGGCCAAGCTGCCCCTGACGGTGGAAAATGTCCGGCAGCAGACCCGGCTCCATCCCCGCTGCGGCACCAGCTTCCTGTTTGTGGTCATTATCGTGTCCATTCTGGTGTTCTCCGTGGCTTCCGTGATCCTGCGGCCCGTTACGCCCGATTTTAATTCCGGGATCCTCAACGCCCTGGTGCGCATGGCTCTGAAGCTGTTGCTGCTTCCCCTCGTGGTGGGCATCAGCTATGAATTTAACCGTCTGGTGGGCCGCTATGACAACGCCCTGACCCGCGCCCTGTCTGCCCCCGGTATGTGGCTGCAGCACCTGACCACCAATGAGCCGGATGACAGCATGATTGAGGTGGGTCTGTCTCTTATACACATCTGACGCTGCCGACGAAGGCTTAGGTGTA
>CAMFZO010000189.1 GCA_946006895.1 uncultured Clostridia bacterium
GTCCGGCCAAAGGAGTCCATCTGCACAAACAAATCTGCGATTTTGTATGTAGGCATGAAAGGAACCTCTCTTCATCACATTATCTGAAACTTAATAATTTTATCATATAAATCCTTAAAAAGCAACTTAAAAAAACGACAGAATATAGGAAAGTTGCGTTACGGCTGATAAACATAGACGAGCAGCTCCGCCGCGGTTTTTTCGGCAGAAAACGCAGCGTCCGAAAAGGACAGGCAGCGTCCCTGTTCGCCGCTTTGCGAGAGCGTGAATAGTCCAGCAGCTTCAGTCAAAACGAAAACACCGTTGGAACGTCCGGCGCCCACAAACAATCCGCCGCTGTCCAAATGCAGGTATTCACCGTATGGGTTCCTCAGCAGCACCGTTCCGTCACGCTGGCAGACAGGCTCCCAGAGCAGCTCCGCACTGACCTGCAGCATATCCTGCTCCACAGCTACCTCCACAGTCTCTCCTCCGGCTCCCAGCGCATAAGTTGTTTCGCCGTCGATGCAGGTCAGGACATACCGTCCGCCGGAGCGGAGACCAGCCTCCTCCGGGATCGCGTTAACCTGCTTAAATACTCCGCGCCGGCAGCTCTTGCAGACGCCGTCCACATATTCGTGGTCCTTTTTTTCCAGGGCTTGTCCTGCACGTACCTTTGCACCGCAGTCCAGGCACCGGCTGTCACAGATGGCGCCGCCGCTGACACAGTTCGCCTCATAGACCGTGCCGGAGTAGACATTGAGATGGAGACATTCCGTCACAAAGAAATCCGACTGCAGCATGACATACCTTCCTGAGGCGTTTTCAGCCGTTACTATCAGCCTATAGCCTCCGGCAGGCAGCGCCGCAAGCCGCAGCATCTGGTTGAACTGCGCCAAATAGGCCACTGTATCATTCGGCGCAGTGGACGCCGACATGACCGTTTGCCCGTCCCCATCGAGGATCGACACTTCCAGGTCGGTGATATTGGAAGCTGCCGAGGTCAGCTCACCGTAAAAGCCCAGGGTGCTTCCCGGTCCGTAGGAAAGGCCTGCCGGGTCAAAGTATTCATCGGACCAGGTGATGGTGTCGCGGTTGACGGTAATGGTAAGCGGTGCCTCATATAGAGTTGTATAATTATACATATTTTCCGCGGAAATACGGAGAGTATAGGTTCCCTTTTTCAGCTCAGAAAAGACAAGCTGACTGTCAAAGGCGCTCAGATCAAACGCCGCCTGCATGGGCACTGCGGCGGCACTGAGCAGCACCGCACCGTTGACATCCGTGACCGTCACTGAGACAAATTCCAGTGCAGAGACATCCGACGCAACCACACCACGCAGATGGAAGCCGTCTCCCATTGTGAGCATCGTCGGAGCTTCCAAACCGCAGAGGCTGATGTCATCGGGACGTACCACGAAGCGGTACTCCCCTACCGTCACAGGCCCAGCCGCATTCAGGGCGCAGATTTCGCAAAGATATGCACCCACAGGAAGATTCTTGAGGTCGATGCTTGTATTGAACGTAGAAAGGGCCAATTCTTTCTTTTTCGGCGTCAGTTCCGCTGAGGCCAGCTCCGTTCCGAAGGAATCCGTCACTTTCAGATAAACGCCGTCCAGGATGGAATCCTGTGAGGTCAGTGTGCCGTCAAGGGTGATCTCATCGCCAGGATAGTATTCCTTTTTCAGCGGTGCGGAGGATATGGTGACAGGATCCGAGCGGACCCAGATGCAAAACTCCTCCGACAGGAGCCGCTTGCTTCCCTTCTGTGTTTTTACGTCGACGCAGTACGTATATTTTCCCGTTTGGAGTGAGGAAACATTCATTTTTCCCTCCAATTTCGACAGGTCAAATTCAGTCGCCGCCGGTGCTGCTGAGAGGCTGCACCGGGTCTTGTTGCCTGAGTCGACCACGCTCACCGTGACCGATTGGATCTCCGTGGAGGCCGTGATCACGCCCTTGGGGAAAAACTCATCTCCCTCTTTCCACTGTCCAGGTGTGCTTGCATCATCCAGCCGTGCGCCAATGCCGGAGACGACCACCTGCTGCCGCAGCAGACATTTGGAGTCCTTGGAATTTGTGGCATAGATACAATAATAATAGATTCCTTCCGGCAGATCCGCTGATTTTACGCCGCTTGCCAGGTCTTTCAGCTCATAGGAGAGCTGTTTTGGCCCTGCTGAGCGTCCGGTAACCTGCTCGCCGGTCTGGTCATAGAAGCCCACTGTCACGCTGGTCAGGTTGCCGCCGGAGGAAAGAATCCTGCCCTCAACAGGATAGGTCTCCCCTTTTGTCAGGACCGTCGGCGCGGAAACACCGCTGAGGGCCAGGGTCTCGCCGGTGGCGGTGTAACCGTTAAAGCCGAACTGCCGGCAGATTGCAGGGTAGTCCTTGAAGGCAACGTTCATGTCCACGCCGCCCGCCACACCGTCGACGGTCCCGGAGGGAGAATACTGCCACATGCCGTATACCTCGTCATATCGGTCATATATGTTGTATGTACCGTCGCTGACAAAATGGGCCATCCAGCATTCGTAGGTCTTACAGATCTTCGCCGTGTCCATTTTCGTCTCCAGCCAGCTCTTGCAGGAATACAGACCCACCAGCCAGCCCTCCTTTGCCATCTCGTCCAAAAAAGCGAGGGCAATATCGGTCAGGGCCTCCTTACTCAGTCCGCCGTGGGTCTCCGGATCCTCCAGGTCATAATAGACGGGATACTCCAACTGCTTTCCTTTCAGCCACTGCTTCGTGGCTGCGGCCTCACGGAGCGCCTCCTCCGTCGTATCCGCGTAGGAGTACAAATACGCGCCCACATGCAACCCGGCAGCCTTGGCGCGCTTATAGTTCTCCTCAAAAGTGCCGTCCTCGTTTTCGGCGTATCCTGCGCGGAGAATGACAAAGGAATACCCGTCAGCGGCAATCTTTTCAAAGTTCACCGCACTCCCCTGCCATGCGGAAATATCCACGCCATAGGCATAGATTCCGGTGCCGTCACCACAGATGCCGCCCTCATAGCCGTTGGCGTAGGCAGCCGAAACAGGTACGGACGGCAGCAGTCCCAGCAGGATCGAGGCAGCCAGGAGCATACAGAGCCATTTATTTCCAAAGATTCTTTTCATGGTGAATTCCTATCTGTGTCATCATCAACCAAAAGCTGTGGCAAAACGTACAATTATATGTTATCATATCACACTTTAGCTCTGTTTGTCAAATCGCAGCGGCAGGTGCATACTTTATCTGTCTCTTATACACATCTCCGAGCCCACGAGACGTAGAGGAATCT
>CAMFZO010000190.1 GCA_946006895.1 uncultured Clostridia bacterium
GATTCCTCTACGTCTCGTGGGCTCGGAGATGTGTATAAGAGACAGGTGTGCTCATGATGCATCAGCTCCTGCACCGCCTCCATGGTGGGGACGGAAATGCAGCCGATGGAGCCCTCCGGTGCACCGGCAGACCGTGCAGCCTGCTCCAGCAGAGCGGCGGTCTTCACCGTGCAGCCGACGGCCTTGGGATGGGGCGAAAAGACGATGGGGCTGCCTGCCTTCAGGGCAATGAGGGCTTTGTAGATGACCGTGGAGGTGGGGTTGGTGGATGGAACAATGCCCGCGATGACGCCCACGGGAACGCCCACGTCCCAGACCCGGCGCTCCCGGTCTTCCCGGAGGATGCCCACGGTCTTCATGTCACGGATGGCACCGTAGACCGTCTCGGCGGCAAAGCGGTTTTTGATCTCCTTGTCCTCCGGGTTGCCAAAGCCCGTTTCCTGTACGGCCATGCGGCCCAGTTCGGCAGCGTGGCGGCTTCCTGCCTCGGAGACGGCCTGTACGATCCGGTCCAGCCGGGCCTGATCGAAGCGCCGCAGGGTCTGAAAGGCTGCCTCGGCCTGATTGACGAGCTGCCGCGCCTCCTGCCGGGAGCGTAAGTCCTTGTCGTATTCCATAGAATTCTCCTTATTGTATGATGGGGACCGGGCGTGGGGCGGACAGGGGTCTGTTGCGGTGCCCGAAATTTGCGCGCCGCACGAACGGCGGCTTCAAATTTCGACCGCTGCCACTCCTTTTTGCTCGCTGTATCCGCCACCGGCGGCGCTCGCAAACGTCCCGTCCGCCCCTACGAGAGGGAAAGGCAAATAGTGAACAGTGAATAGTGAATGGTGAACAGTGAACAGGTAATGTGTGCGCTTTGCGCACGGATTTCAATTTATGAATACCTGTCGGATCCCGGCGTAGGGGCGGCTATCAGCCGCCCGGTTGGACGCAGTTTCGTATTTTGCGGGCGGCTGATAGCCGCCCCTACGGACGCAGCCGGTTCCTGCGATCCGTAGGGCGCGTACCCGCAAGGGGCACGCCGCATCCGTAAGGCTCGTTCCTCGCCAACGGCTGCGCAGCCCACTGGGCGCGCCGTTTTTTCGTCTGCGAAGCAGACACATCAGCCATTCACTCTTAGCCCTTAGTCCTTAGCCTTTTCACACCCTTACGCCCGGAAGCCTGCCTCTCTCGGGCTTGCGGCGACGGCGCAGACGGCCTGGGCAAAGGCGTCGCAGGCGGCGCGGCAGGCGGACTGGGTGCCGGTCAGAAGTCCTCCCGCGAAATTGGTCTCCGTGGGAGGGCGGTACAGCTCCGTCAGACGAACCTCCGCAGCCTTCAACGCCGCGTCCAGACCCACGACGGCCTCCACCGGCGGCGCGATCAGATAGGCCAGGGCCTGTCCTGCGGGAATGTGGGCAAGACCGGAGAGAAAACTGCCGGTCCGGGGCACACAGTGGGCCAGATAGACCACGCTGCCTGCCTCGTCTGCGGTGCGGAAGCCCAGCTGCTCCAGAGCTGCCAGGGCTGCGGCAAGGCCGCTTTTGGCCTCCGACGGATTCTCCGCGCCCAAAATGCCGATAACCTCGCCTGCCAGAGCGGTGGAGGCGTTGGCGGCGCCCGCGTAGAGGCTGTGGGTGTAGACCACCTCCACGGCAGCCTTTTTTGTGGCCTCGTCCAGGGCGATATAGGTGGCGTCGTCGCAGTCGGTGGAGAGCAGCGCCAGAGAACAGACAGACGGCGGGAAGCCGAATTTTTCGCACAGCTCCCTGGCAGCGCCCGGAATGAGCCGCGCCGCCAGCACCGTTACGCCGCGCCGCTGGCCGATCATGTCAGCGCCTCCCGGGACAGGTCAAGTCCCGAGGCCTTCTGCTTGAGCATCCGGTCGATGAGGGCGGCGATCTTTATCCCTGCCTCCTGAGCGGGAAGTCCCTGACTGTGGATGTTGGACACCACGGTGCGCTTGGACTCCGGGATGCCCCGGTAGGGCTTATAGGTTATATAAGCTGACATAGAGCCGTTGGTGACCAGGCCGGGACGCTCGCCCACCAGCAGGCAGACCAGCTCGCAGCCGGTCAGGTCGCCGATGTGGTCGGAGGCGCCGACGCGGCAGTATTTGATATAGAGGGAGCGGCCCAGCTCGATGCCGTAGTTTTTCAGGCCCCGGCGGATGGCCTCGGCACAGGGGGCGGCGTTGGCGGTGATGGCTTCGGAGGAAAGTCCGTCGCCTATGAGCAGAAGCACCCGCTGATTGGCGCAGACCTCCTTTATGACCCGCTGGTTGGCCTCGTCGAAGCGGCGGCCCAGATCCGGCCGAGTCAGATATTCGTCCTTGCTGGTGCACATGGTCTGCACGGGGATAAAGCCGTGAGCCTTGGCGTAATCCTCCGGCACATCGGAAAAGACGCTGTCCTGGGCGGCGGCGTGGTCTGCGCGGAAGCGCAGGAAGGTGGCGGTCTTGTAGCGGGGACCTGCCCTGCCAACGCCCAGACGGGCCGGGGTCTTGGCCTTGAGGGCCTGGAAGGCCGCGCCGTTGTGGGGCTGCTCCACCAGATACTGCTGCCGCAGGTCCACGGCGGTGATGTCCGGCAGGATGCCTTCGGACACCGGCTGAGTGGGTTTGTATTCGCTGGATTTTACCTGAGGCTCGGGAGCGCCGTCGGTGTGCATCTCCCGCAGCATCTGGGCGACGATGGTTTTCAGTTCTTCCTTGTTCATGCCCTGCCTCCTTCCATGAGCACGGAGCCGTCGCCGGCCTTGGCGGTCAGGCGTCCGTTTTCCACAAAGCCCATCTTCTCCAGCCAGCGCTGGAAGGGCGCGATGGCGGTCAGACCGAACAGCTCCCGCAGGGTCGCCGTTTCCCGGAAGCCTGTGGTCTGGTAGTTCAGCATCACGTCGTCGCCGTGGGGGATGCCCATAAAGTAGTTGCAGCCGGCGGCGGTCAAAAGGGTCGCCAGGTTTTCGATGTCGTTCTGGTCGGTCTTCATATGATTGGTGTAGCAGGCATCGCAGCCCATGGGCACGCCGGTCAGCTTGCCCATGAAGTGATCCTCCAGACCGGCGCGGATGACCTGCCGCGCGTCGTAGAGGTATTCCGGGCCGATGAAGCCCACCACCGTGTTGACCAAAAACGGCTGGTAGCGTTTGGCAAAGCCGTAGCACCGCGCCTCCATCGTCACCTGATCGGTGCCGAAATGCGCCTCGCTCGAC
>CAMFZO010000191.1 GCA_946006895.1 uncultured Clostridia bacterium
CCTGGGCCAGTCCCAGTACAAGAAAAAGGAACGACTCTGGGCGCTGTGTAAGGAAGCGGCGCGGTTTTTTCATGAGCAGCTCAAAACACCCTCGGCGGAGGAGGCCCGTGCCTATGTTGCCAAACGGGGGCTTTCTGTCTCCACGGTGACGCGGTTCGGTTTGGGCTTTGCGCCCAACGCATGGAGCGCCCTGCTGGACGCCATGACGGCTAAGGGCTTTTCCAAGCAGGAGCTGCTGGAGGCCGGTCTGGTGCTGAAAAACGAGAAAAAGGGCACCCTCTATGACCGCTTCCGCAACCGCCTGATGTTTCCCATCATCGACGTCCGGGGCAACGTCATCGGCTTCGGCGGACGGATCATGGACGACTCCACGCCCAAATACCTCAATTCCCCGGAGACAATTATTTTTAACAAAAGGCGAAACCTTTTCGCCATGAACATCGTCAAAAAGAGTAAGCAGGGCTTTATCATCCTCACGGAGGGCTACATGGACGCCATCGCGCTGCACCAGTACGGCTTTGACTGCGCCGTAGCCTCCCTCGGCACCTCGCTGACCCAGGAGCACGCGGATATGCTATCCAAATATACCAATGAGATCGTGCTGACCTATGACGGCGACGCTGCGGGACAAAACGCTACGGCCCGTGCCATTCCCATGCTGGAAAAGACCGGCCTGCGGGTCAAGGTCCTGCGGATGCAGGGCGCAAAGGACCCGGACGAGTTCCTGAAAAAGTACGGCGCGGACCGCTTCCGTCTGCTGCTGCAAGGCTCGGAGAACCAGGCGGAGTACCGTCTGCGCTCCCTGCAGATGAAATTCGACCTGTCCTCCGACGAGCAAAAGGTGGAATTTGCCAAGCAGGCTGCCGACCTGATCTCCACCTACTCCACCGCCGTGGAGCGGGAGATCTACGGTGCCCGTGCGGCGGAAATGGCCGGACTGACGCCGGAGGTCATGCAGCTGGAGATCAGCAAGGCCTTCAAGCGCCGCATGGCCATCCAACGCAAGGCACAGGAAAAGAAGGACCTGGAGGCCGCCAACACACGGCAGCCGAGAGCCCGCAGCCTGCGCTATGACAATATGCGCTCTGCCATGGCCGAGGAGAGCCTGCTGCGGATGCTTCTGCGCCAGCCGGACCTCTTTGACCGGGCGCAGACGCTGACACGGGAGCAATTCTCCGTTCCCATGTTCGGCAGAGCCTTTGATGCCCTCAGGGAGCGGTGGCGCGACGACCTTTCCGTGAGCCCCAACAGCCTTTCCGACCTGCTGACGCCGGAGGAAATGGCCCATTTGACCGAGATCCTGCAAAAGCCGGATGTGATCCTGTCGGACGAGGCCTTTGACGACTGTGTGCGCATTATCACCGAGGAATACGGCAAGACGCAGATCACGGGCCGGAGCGACATCAAGGCCATGCAGGAGCGACTTCTCAAGAAAAAAGGATATGGAGGTACATAACATGGACGAACTGCAACGGGATGCCGTAATGCACGAAAAACTGCAGCAGCTTCTGGAGCGCGGCAAAAAGGAAAAGCGCATTGCGTCCAAGGACCTGATCGACGCTCTGGACGCCATCGACGCCGACGAGCAGCAGACGGACCTGATCTATGACGCTCTGGAGGCCGCCGGCGTGGAGATCGACGTGTCCGACGTGGTGGAGATGCTGACGAAGCCCGACGACATGGCCCCCAGCGACGAGGATCTGCAGCTTGTGGAGGAGGAAAAACTCCTTGACACGGAGGAAATGTCTGACGCGATGAGCGTCAACGATCCGGTGCGTATGTACCTCAAGGAGATCGGCAAAATCCCGCTTCTTACCGCCGAGGAGGAAACGGAGCTGGGCAAGCGTCTGTCCGAGGGCGATATGGAGGCCCACAATAAGATGGTGGAGGCCAATCTCCGCCTGGTGGTCTCCATCGCAAAACGCTATGTGGGACGGGGGCTGCCGTTTTTGGACCTGATCCAGGAGGGCAATCTGGGCCTCATCAAGGCCGTCGATAAATTTGACTATACAAAGGGCTATAAATTCTCCACCTACGCCACCTGGTGGATCCGCCAGTCCATTTCCCGGGCCATTGCCGACCACGCCAGGACCATCCGCATCCCGGTGCATATGGTGGAGACCATCAACCGCGTCTCCCGCGCCTCCCATGAGTTGGTCCAGGACCTGGGCCGCGACCCGACGGCCTCGGAGATCGCCGGGAAGCTGAACCTCTCCACGGAAAAGGTGGAGGAGATCATGCGGGTCGCTCAGGAGCCCATCTCCCTGGAAACGCCGGTGGGTGAGGAGGACGACAGCCATCTTGGGGATTTCATTCAGGACGAGGACGCCTCGGAGCCTGCCGACGCAGCGACCTTTGCCGTTTTGCGGGAGCAGCTTGCCGGGGTGCTCAAGACCCTGACACCCCGGGAGGAAAAGGTCCTCTGCCTGCGCTACGGCCTGCAGGACGGCAGAATGCACACGCTGGAGGAGGTCGGAGAAGAATTTGACGTGACACGAGAGCGGATCCGCCAGATCGAATCCAAGGCTCTGCGAAAGCTGCGCCATCCCTCCCGTTCCAAGGTCTTAAAGGACTTCCTCAGCTAAAGTCTCTGCGCCGTTAAAAATTTTCTCTTGACATTGTCGAAAAAAAAAGTATCATAAGCATTAGACAACACAGACTATGTGGGAGGAATGAACGATGTACGACAGAATCAGGACCTATCTTTCTGAGCAGCTTGACATTCCCGTTGAGGAGATGGACCGCGATACCACCTTTGAGAGCCTCCATCTGGATTCTCTGGACATGGTCGAGATGATCATGGATATGGAAGAAGAGCTGGGCGTCGATTTTGAAATGGATGGCGAAATGAAGCTGGAGACCATCGGTGAGCTGGCCGATTTCATCGACGACAAGATGGCTGAGATTGAATAAAACTACATACTTCGGCCTGTGACAAGGTCGCACTAGTCGGGGAGATAGCGGTGCCCTGTTGCCTGCAATCCGCTACAGCAGGGATGAAGTCCCGCACCCGGGCCTGTGCTGTGCTGCCTGTCCGTGTAAGCGGTGTTGAGGAGCCGGTCTTGCGCAACGAACTCCTGCTGTCTCTTATACACATCTGACGCTGCCGACGAAGGCTTAGGTGT
>CAMFZO010000192.1 GCA_946006895.1 uncultured Clostridia bacterium
ATGCAGTGAACGGTGAATGGTGAATAGTGAATAGTGAATAACTGTGGTGTGCGCTCCGCGCACTTTATTCACGGCGCACCCTATTATCCTGTTCACTGTTCACTGTTAACCATTCACTGTTCACTGTTCACTGTTCCTCCGTAGAGGCGGACGACCCTGTCCGCCTCAACCGCTCTACACCATCTTCTTCAACTCATACAGGGCGTTCATAGCCTCGATGGGGGTCATGGTCTCCACGGACAGGCTTTCCAGCTTCCTCCGCAGGGCGTCATTTTCCATGGCGGTCAGGGAGATCTGGTCGTCGGCGGCCACGGTAACGGTCCGCACCGGTGCGCCGTCCTCCAGAGCCTTCAGCAGCTCCCGGGCACGGGAGATCACCTTCGGCGGCAGACCGGCCAGCTTGGCTACCTCCACGCCGTAGGAATCGTCCGCCGCGCCGGGGACGATCTTGCGCAGGAACACGATGTCACCGCCGCGTTTTTTCACGGCGATATTATAGTTGTGTACGCCCTCCAGCTCCTGCTCCAGCTCCGTCAGCTCATGGTAGTGGGTGGCAAAGAGGGTCTTGGCTCCCAGCTTTTTGGGGTCGGCGGCATATTCCAGCACGGCGCGGGCAATGGCCATGCCGTCAAAGGTGGAGGTGCCGCGTCCGATCTCGTCCAGAATCAGCAGACTCCGGGCGGTGGCATGAGTCAGAATCTCCGCCACCTCGGTCATCTCCACCATAAAGGTGGATTTGCCCATGGAGAGGTCGTCGGAGGCGCCGATGCGGGTGAAAATGCGATCCACGATGCCGATGCGGGCGGATTTGGCCGGGACGAAGGAGCCGATCTGGGCCATGAGGACGATGAGGGCCACCTGGCGCATATAGGTGGACTTGCCCGCCATATTGGGGCCGGTGATAATGGCTGTGCGGTTGGTTTCCCCGTCGAGAACCGTGTCGTTGGGGACGAACAGGCTGCCCTTGAGCACCTGCTCCACCACGGGATGACGGCCGTCGCGGATGTCGATCCGGCCGGAAAGGTCCACCTCCGGCCTGCAATAGTTGTTCTTCACCGCGATCTCGGCGAAATCCGCCACCACGTCCAGACAGGCGACGGCCCGGGCGGTGCGCTGGATGCGTTCGGCCTGGGCGGCCAGATGCTCCCGGATGGAGGTGAACTGCTCGTATTCCAGGGCGGTGATCCGGTCGCGGGCGGTGAGGATGGTGTTTTCCAGCTCCTTCAGCTCCGGGGTGATGTAGCGCTCCCCGTTGGCCAGGGTCTGCTTGCGGATATAGGTGTCGGGGACCAGATCCACCTGGCCCTTGGCCACCTCGATGTAGTAGCCGAAGACCCGGTTGTAGCCCACCCGGAGATTTTTGATGCCGGTCTTTTCCTTTTCTCCGGCTTCGATGGCGGCCAGGGTCCCCTTGCCGCCGGAGACAATATCCCGCAGACGATCCAGCTCCTCGCAATAGCCGTCGCGGATGATGCCGCCCTCGCGGACGGTAAAGGGAGGCTCGTCCACAATGGCGGAAAAAATCAGATCATAGATGTCCCGCAGATCGTCGATCTCGTCCTGCAGGGTAAGAAACAGCGGTGCCTGCAGCCCGGAAAAGGCGGCCTTCAGCGCCTGCAGCGGCTCGCAGCCGTTGCGCAGCGCCACCAGGTCCCGTCCGTTGGCAGCGCCGGTGACGATCCGGGCGGTGACGCGCTCCAGATCGGACACGCGGCCCAGAAGCTCCCGCAGCTCGTCCCGCTCCACCGTCAGGCGCGTCAGCTCCTCCACAGCGCCCTGGCGCATGGCGATCTTTTTCGGGCTGAGGAGGGGCTTTTCCAGCCAGGAACGGAGCATCCGGCTGCCCATGGAGGTTTTGGTCTTGTCCAGCACCCACAGCAGACTGCCGCGTTTTTCCCCGCTGCGCAGAGTCTCCGTCAGCTCCAAATTGCGGCGGGCGTTGAGATCCAGCTCCAAAAACCGCCCGGTGACGTAAAATTCCAGATTTCTTACATGGGTCAGGCTGACCTTTTGCAGCTCCCGCAGGGTCCACAAAAGGGCACCGGCACTGCGCCAGACGACGCTGTAGCCGGAAAGACCCAGGGCCTGCACCGACGCGCCGAACTGACGCTCCACCAGCCCGGCCGTCTCCTCCTCGGAAAACAGCTCCTCCGCGCCCAGATCGGCGCAGCAGCCCAACTGCTCCTGCAAAGCCGTGGTGAGGGCGTCGCAGCGGGTGGCCTCACCGCCGCGCAGGACCTCCGAGGGCATGAAGCGCCCCAGCTCGGAGATCACGCGGTCCACAGCCTGGTCGCCCTCGGCCACGGTGGCGTAAAAGGCGCCGGTGGAAATGTCGCAGAAGGACAGGCCGAAGCGCCCGCCCTCGCCGAAGACGCAGGCGAAATAGTTATTGCGGCTCTCGTCGAGCATGGAGCTTTCCACCACGGTGCCGGGGGTGACGATGCGGGTGATGTCCCGCTTGACCAGGCCCTTTGCCAGAGCCGGATCCTCCAGCTGCTCACAGATGGCCACCTTGTAGCCCTTCTGCACCAGACGGGCGATGTAGCTTTCGGCGCTGTGGTAGGGCACGCCGCACATGGGGGTCTGATCCTCCTTTTCCTTGCCCCGGTCGCGGGTGGTCAGGGTCAGATCCAGCTCCTTGGAGGCAAGACAGGCGTCCCGGTCGAACATCTCGTAAAAATCTCCCAGCCGGAAGAAAAGGATGCAGTCCGGGTGCTGCTCTTTGATATCCATATACTGCCGCATCATGGGCGTCAGCTCCGCCATAAGGTCGCCTCCGTTCTCTCTCTCTTGGCGGGAAAAAGGTCCCGCTTATCCATCTATTTTACTCCATTGGGCGGATTTTTGCAAGTGCTTCGGCGGAATTCTCCCGTGGGCGGCCGCCTGCCGGCGCGAACTTGCCGGAGCGGCGAATTTTATCTTTCCAAATGGAAAAATATATGATATAATAAATTGAAAATCTATCCCCATGGAGCTGTCTCTTATACACATCTCCGAGCCCACGAGACGTAGAGGAA
>CAMFZO010000193.1 GCA_946006895.1 uncultured Clostridia bacterium
CTGGGCTTCTCCCACCAACTTGGAAAAATTGGGGTCCCGCAGCGCACTGTGAAGCTGCTCATCACTGTAGGTGGGCGTTTCGGCAGGCGGCTGGCGCTTGACCGGGTTTTCCCAAAGCCCCAACTGCCGCAAACATTCAGTGGCTGCCACCATCTGCGGCACGGCGAAATGCAGCGCGTCCAACGCGGTCTCCAGAGGCAGCCCGGCCTTGCGGTAAAGATACAGCGCCAGAGCATCAGGACAGCCGCAGGAGAGCAGTTTCCGCAGTTCTTCACTTGTCAATGCGACGCCTTGCATGGGCATTACCTCTGGTTTCTGTCGGTAGAGATTTTGGAAATAAAGTCAGGGCAAGCACAAAATACTGCCCGAGAGTATATGACTTGTTCATTAAATAGTATTATATCAGAAAGCAACGGCAGGGGCAAGGGATGGGCTCTGCCGAAAAACGCAGAATTTCCGATGGCTTTTTTGACATGACCCTATATCTTGTGGAATAAGACCCTTCGGCCCCCAAATCCGTGCGGCAGGCCGTTCTTCCTCCGGCAGGGTGGCGGCACAGAGATTTTATACCACAAAGCCGCCGTTAACTGGCAGAATCTGACCTGTGATAAATTCAGCCTCTGCCAAATACAGCAGGGCCGAGGCCACATCGTCAGCGGTCCCGTTGCGGCCGAGAGGCGTTTGCCGGGCTAAATCGTCCAGGGCATCCCGGCCGACAGCGGCGCACATATCCGTCAGGATCACCCCGGGAGAGACGCAGTTGACCCTTATGCCGGAGGGCCCCAGCTCCTGAGCCAGGGCCTTGGTCAGGGCGATGACAGCACCCTTCGTGGCGGAATAAGCCGCCTCACAGGAGGCGCCCACCTGGCCCCACATGGAGGCCACATTCAAAATGCAGCCCCTCTGCTTTTGCAGCATGGCAGGCAGCACTGCGTTGACGCAATGATACACGCCGCCGACGTTGACGGCAAACAGCCGCGTCCATTCCTCCTCCGTGATCTGCGAGATCAGGCCGTAGTGGGCGATGCCGGCGTTGTTGACCAGAACGTCCACGGGAGCAAGATGGGATACTGCCTCACGGACAGCGACAGAATCCGCTACGTCGCAGCACAGGGCGTCTGCACCGGTCGCGGCAGCCACTTCCCGCGCAGCATCGTGGTTTTTGGCATAGAAAAAGGTGACCCGGTATCCGGCACCGGAAAAGGCCCGGACAGCGGCGGCACCGATGCCCCTGCTGCCGCCGGTGATCAAAACGTGCTTCATGGATTTCTCCTTCTGTAGAAAAACGCCCCTCCGTAGAGGGGCTTCCTTCAACGCTTTCTGGATTTTGTCCGGTGCTCATATTGGCGGCAGCCGGAGATCTTGCTGTCGGAGTCGGACATGAATTGCTTGAGCTTTTCCTCAAAGGTGAGGGGAGCCTTTGGCACGGCGGGCTTGGCGGCGGCAGGCCGCTGCGGACGCTCCTGCTCCTGGGCGCGCTTGATGGACAGGCTGATCCGGCCTGCCTCGTCGATGCCGATGAGCTTGACCTTGACGACCTGGCCCGGGGACAAATGCTGGTGGATATCGCTGACATAGACGTGGGAAATCTCAGAGATATGCACCATGCCGGTGCGGCCTTCGGGAAGCTGGATAAAAGCGCCGTAGTTGGTAATGGTCTTGACCTTGCCCTCAAAAATCGTGCCGATGGTTAATTCCATAAATGCTCTATGTTCCTCCGTTATTCGCAGCCGTTAATGTAAATGATCTCTCCGTCCAGGACGTAGTTCAGCCGCTCCCGTGCGATCTTCATCACGGAGTCGTCGGAGCCAAGGGCCTCGATATTCTCCCGCAGTGCCGCGTTATCCTGCTCGAGAGCGGAGATCTGGTCTGACAGGGCTTCATTTTCTGCGCGCTGCGCGTCGATCTTGAGCTGGAGAGACACGATGGTCACGATGGCGTAGGCCATGACTACCAGCAGGATGAGCTTGGTAATGAGGGAAAATCTGCGCATCTTCGTGCCGCTCCTTTCGCTGATTATTTGTCCACTTTCGTATTGTAACCGATTTTTTCTCAGTTGAAAAGATGTTTTTCACAATTTTTTTCATTTTTTCGAGAATTTTTTTGCACAACGCGGCGAATTTCCGCAGAGGCAGGGTCAAAACCTGCCAAAAAAAGCGGGAACAGGGGAGAATCAGGCGGCTCAGGGTAGAAGAATAGAGCAGCATCCCAAGCAGGGTGCCGGGCAGCATAAATACGCGGTATTCCCCGTTGCCGATCCACAGCGCAAAGAGCAGACTGCCGAAGAGAAAGCTCAGCACAAACAGGGCGTCGAGGAGATGGGTCGTCCACCTTGCTGCCCGACGCAGGCCACGCAGAATATCGTAGAGCAGCCCAAAGGCCACGCCCATGAGCGCGGCGAGAAGAAATTGCTGCCCCTGAAGCGTCAGCGGCAGCTCCATTTAACGAAACAGCCGCTGAAACAGGCCGCCGCCCTTTTGCGCTTCCTCGTAGCTCAAAGAGCCGATGGTGCCGCTGACGGCAACCTGACCGCCGTCGATGGACAGGGTTTTCAGGTGGAGATTTTCGCCCCGGATGATCAAAACGCCGCGTGCTGTGTGCAGTACGACGGCATTCTCATCAAAGCTCTCTACCTCGCGCACGCCGGTGACGGACAGCTTTTCACGGTTTTCCAGCCGCAGCTCATGGGGCTCTGCGCGATTTAATTCGTTGGCCATGGTCATCCCTCCGCACTATATATACGGTGCGGAGGGGAAAAATATGTCAGGAGATTTCGCCGGGGTCAAAAAACTCCGCGCCCAGCACGTCGGACAGCTCCACCAGACCGTGATGGAATTCGCCGCAGTAGTTGTAGTCGAGGCTGCGGCTGCGCAGCTCCAAGGGAGTCCTCTCCAGGGAGATGGAAAAGGTTACGGCTGTCCCACATCCGCCCTCGTTGGCGCGGACCATGATCGTTCCTCCGTGGAGACGGGCGATCTCACGCACCATGG
>CAMFZO010000194.1 GCA_946006895.1 uncultured Clostridia bacterium
CTGCTGACCATCCCGAATCTTGCCATCCACATGAACCGTGAGGTCAACAAGGGGGTGGCCACCAAGCCCAATGTCGATATGCTCCCGCTGTGCCGGACGGTGCAGGAGGGCTGGGAGAAAAACGGCTACCTGCAGAGCAGGCTGGCCCAACGTCTGGGCGTCCGGCCGGAGGATATTTTGTCCTTTGAGCTGTACGTCTACTGCGCCGAGGAACCGAAGCTCGTCGGCTTTGAGGGAGATCTGCTGTCCTCGCCGCGGCTGGACAACCTGACCTCCGTCCACGCGTGTCTGCGGGGCCTTGCGGAGGCTGACGGCAAGGGCATCAATGTGGCAGTCCTCTACGACAACGAGGAGATCGGCAGCAATACCCGCCGTGGTGCGGACAGCGCTACGTTGACCGTGGTGCTGGAAAAGCTGTCTCTGGCCCTGGGGATGGACCGCGCCGCGTTCCTGGACGCCTGCACCGGCGGGATGCTCCTGTCGTGCGACGTGGCCCACGCCGCCCATCCCAACCACATGGAGGTTGCCGACGCGGCCCATGCGCCGGTGCTCAACGGCGGCGTCGCCCTCAAGCGAAGCCCCCACTATTCCTCCGAGGCGGAGACCTGCGCCGTGATCCGGGGTCTGTGTGAGGCCCACGGCATCCCTCTGCAGATCTTTATGAACCGCGCCGATCTGCCCGGAGGCAGCACCGTTGGCTCCATGGCCTCTGCGCTGCTGGCCATGCCCGCTGCCGACATCGGCGTCCCCATCCTTGCCATGCACTCGGCCCGTGAGCTGATGGGCGCGAGAGATCAGGAGGCCATCTGCCGCCTGTGCAGGGCTTTCTTTGAAGAACCCTTTTGAACTACTACATATGAGTGAGGTACAGCCATGAAAAATCGCTTCCTTTCCGCTCTTGTTCTTCTTCTGGTATGCGCCCAGCTTCTTTCGGGCGTGACCTTCGCGGCACCCACTGAGGCAGATCCCGCCGAACCGGCGGCCCCTGTCGAAACTCCCGCCGATATTTCCACGCCGTCAGACGAGGAGGACAAGCCCATAGAATACGAATACCCCGACGATTGGAGCCGTCCGGCCCTGATCTTCACCGTGGAAAACGGCATCCTCGCCGGTGACGAGAACCACAAGCTCAACCCGGGCAACAACATCACCCGTGCGGAAATGGCGGCGGTCCTGGTGCGCCTGCTGGGCGCGAAGGAAGCGGCTGATCTGACCGCCTTCACCGACCTGGAAAAGGGCGCCTGGTACATGACGGAGCTGGCGGCGGCGGTCAAGGCCGGTATCTTCAGCGGCGTTTCCGCCACCTCCATGCAGCCCAATGCCCCCATCACCCGCGAGCAGGCGGTGGTGGTCCTTTCCCGCGCCTTCGGTATCGTCTCGGAGGACCGCACCGCCTATAAAAACTTCTCCGACGGCAGCCAGGTCTCTCCCTACGCCCGCGACGCGCTGAGCGCCATGCGTGAAATGGGCATGGCCAACGGCTATGAGGACGGCTCCTTCCGTCCCCAGGCATCTATCACCCGTGCCGAGGTGGCCCAGCTTCTCTACAACCTCTTTGACTGCATCGCAGACACTCCTGAGGAGCTTCCGGCCAGCGGTTGGGTGCTCTATCGCGGTGCGGAAAAGCTGCCTGAAACGCTCACCCTCGACGGCACCCTGATTTTGGGTCAGGCCATTGACCATGAGGTCACGGCGGCCGACTGGAGCATCTCCGGCGCGCTGCACATCCGCGCTGGCAAGGAGCTTCAGGCCAACCTGAGCGGTCTGAAAACGAAAAAGCTGGTCTGCGCGCCTCTGAGCGGCACCGTTCAGGCCCAGGCCGGGGAGGTCTGGCTCTGGGGCGGCGGCACGGACTTCACCGGTGACGCGGACAAGCTCATTGCTGTCGACGCCACCCATACCGCCACCGGCACCTACGGGGACGTGACCGTCCGCGCAGGCGCTCTGACGGTCAACGGCGACCTGAAGACCGCCTCCTGCGGCCTTGCCACCCATCTGACCCTCAGCGGCAGCGCAGACAAGATCACCGTTGACGGCAAATACGTCACTCTTGACGGCACCGGAAAGGCCAAGCTCATTGTTATCAACGGCGGCGATTTCAGCATCACCCTGGCCTATGACGAGCTGGACGACGCGTGGTACCGGGAGTATCAGCACGACCACGACAACGCCCTGAGTACAGTCAAGACCCAGGTCATCCCCTGCCCGGTGGAAAAGGACACTGCCATGTATACCACCCAGGGCGGCACCAAGATCCGCGACCTGCCCGCCGGCACCATCATCTATAACGAATTCCATCCCGCCGGTACCTGGTTCTACGCCTCCTGTGCCGACGGCACCAAGGGCTGGGTGCCCCGCTGGGACTGCTACATCCCTGACGATCCTCCCGGAGCCACCGACGGCAGCTACGACTACTCCAAGGCCACCAAGGAGGGCTTCGTGGACCTGAAGGGCTACAGCAGCAAGACCGGCTACCTGGTCTGGATCAGCCGCTACACCCAGAAGGTCATCGTCTACACCGGCTCGGCGGGCGACTGGGAGGTCATCAAGACCTTCCCCTGCTCCTCCGGTGCCAACAACTGTCCCACGCCGACGGGAATTTTTGCCATCTATGCCCACGACGGCGGCTGGAATTTTGACAACTATTACGTCACCACTGTCACCCTTTTCAATGGTGACATGGCATTCCATTCCATCTTATACAACTACAGCGGTGGCACCTATGATGCCGAATTGGGCTATCCCAAGTCCCACGGCTGCATCCGCATGAACCCCGAGGACGCGGCCTATATGCAGGATCTTCCCATCGGCACCACTGTCGTTGTCTACTGACATATCGGAACGCGCTACAGTTTTCTGCAGCGCGTTCCTGCTTTTGGTTAAAGAAAACCGCCAGCCCGGCTGGTGGTTCCAAAAATCTATCGCTATGCCGAGTCCCGCCGCAGCGGAAAGCCTCCCTCTGATGAGGGAGGTGGA
>CAMFZO010000195.1 GCA_946006895.1 uncultured Clostridia bacterium
ACCTGCAATACTTCTTCATTTCCAGGCGGTCGGGGTCGTTCTTCTTGTTCTTCATGGTGTTGTAGTTTCTCTGCTTGCACTCGTTGCAGCGAAGGGTGATCTTTACTCGCATTTCGGCACCTCCTTAAATCTTGCCTCCCTGTATGCCTGCGGCTATCAAAAATTTAGCTGACGCCGAAACTACTTAGGCGCCGTCCGCAGGTGAAAAATGGGCGCAAAAATAAAACCCAATTTTCGCAGGTGATGACATTCTATCATAAGAAAGCAAGGAGGTCAACACTTTTTTCGGGTTTTTTCCTATTTTTTTGTATTTTTAAACTGGAGCACACAGCACATCCGTTTCCTATGTCATGAAACAGCCGCCGTCTGCGGACCTGCAGACGCGGTTCTTTCCTGTTTTCCGGTAAATGGCAAGAAGTATGGGCAGCCTTTTCAGGCCGCCCATACCTCAATAATTCTCCGCCCGGACCTGAAAATAGGCCTTGGGATGCCCGCAGACCGGGCAAATCTCCGGGGCCTTTTTCCCCATGACCAGGTGGCCGCAGTTGCGGCACTCCCACATGACCGCCCCGGCCTTCTCAAAGACCTCCTGCATCTGCACGTTGTGCAGCAGGGCGCGGAAGCGTTCCTCGTGGGATTTTTCGATGGCCGCGACGGCACGGAAACGCGCCGCCAGCTCCGGGAAGCCTTCCTCGTCCGCATCCCGGGCAAAACGGTCATACATATCCGTCCACTCGTAGTTTTCACCCTCTGCGGCAGCCCTCAGATTGCCCGCCGTGTCGCTGATGCCCTCCAGAGCCTTGAGCCACAGCTCCGCGTGCTCCCGCTCGTTCTCCGCCGTTTTCAGAAACAGGGCCGCGATCTGCTCATAGCCCTGCTCTCTGGCCACACCGGCAAAAAAGGTATACTGGTTTCTCGCCTGACTCTCTCCGGCAAAGGCCTCCCGGAGATTGAGTTCGGTCTTGGTGCCCGCATATTTCATTCCGTGATCCCTCCGTTCCATAGTATGCACCCTCCGTGTGACAAAAATCCCCTTCTTGGGCACAAAAATTTTTTTCAATTCGGCAAAAAAGTCTCTTGACAAACGGGAGCGAGTGTGCTTTAATACAGAAAACCGAGGAAGACGAGTGAGTAACCACAGTTCGGAAATCTCAGAGAGCCGCCGTTGCTGGGAGTGCGGTATGGAAGAATGTGGCCAATGGGCGTCGGAGGGCGAGCTGAAGTACAGTAGGCAAGACGGAGTAGTCTCTCCGTTATCAAAAGTCAGCGTATGTAAGTACGCACAAAGTGGGCGCATTGCGTCAAGCCGGGTGGCACCGCAGGAATGTTATTTCACTCCTGTCCCAGCAAAATCACTGGGACAGGAGCTTTTTGTATCCTTTCCCGAAATTTTGAAAGGAGAAAACATCATGGAAATCCCGTACAAGATCTATCTGGAAGAATCGGAAATGCCCAAGGCATGGTACAATCTCCGTGCCGACATGAAAAACAAGCCCGCCCCGCTGCTGAATCCCGGAACGGGCAAGCCCATGACTCTGGAGGAGCTGTCTCAGGTCTTCTGCCGCGAGCTGGCTCTGCAGGAGCTGGACTGCGAGACCCCCTATATCCCCATCCCCCAGGAAATCCAGGACTTTTACAAAATGTACCGTCCGTCTCCGCTGGTCCGGGCCTACTGTCTGGAGAAAAAGCTGGGAACGCCGGCGCACATCTACTACAAATTCGAGGGCAACAACACCTCCGGCAGCCACAAGCTGAACTCCGCCATCGCCCAGGCCTACTACGCCAAGCAGCAGGGCCTCAAGGGCGTGACCACAGAAACCGGCGCCGGTCAGTGGGGCACCGCCCTGTCCATGGCCTGCTCCTACTTCGGTCTGGACTGCAAGGTCTTCATGGTCAAGATCTCCTATGAGCAGAAGCCCTTCCGCCGCGAGGTCATGCGCACCTACGGTGCCTCCGTTACCCCGTCGCCCTCCAATACCACCCAGGTCGGCAGAAAGATCCTGGCGGAGTTCCCCGACACCAACGGCTCTCTGGGCTGCGCCATTTCCGAGGCCGTCGAGGCCGCCGTGTCCAACGAGGGCTACCGCTATGTCCTGGGCAGCGTGCTGTCTCAGGTGCTGCTGCACCAGAGCGTCATCGGTCTGGAGACAAAGACCGCCATGGATAAATACGGCATCAAGCCGGACATCATCATCGGCTGCGCAGGCGGCGGCTCCAACTTAGGCGGCCTCATCGCTCCCTTTGCCGGTCAGAAGCTCCGCGGTGAGTCCGACGTCCGCCTGATCGCGGTGGAGCCGGCATCCTGCCCCAGCCTGACCCGCGGCAAGTACGCCTATGATTTCTGCGACACCGGCTGCGTCTGCCCGCTGGCAAAGATGTATACCCTGGGCAGCTCCTTCATCCCCTCTCCCAACCATGCCGGCGGTCTGCGCTATCACGGCATGAGCAGCATCGTCTCCCAGCTTTACGACGACGGCCTGATTGAGGCCCGCAGTGCGGAGCAGACAGCGGTCTTTGAGGCGGCGGAATATTTCGCCCGTGTGGAGGGCATCCTCCCCGCACCGGAGAGCAGCCATGCCATCCGCGTGGCCATAGACGAGGCCATCAAGTGCCGCGAGACCGGCGAGGAAAAGACCATTGTCTTCGGCCTGACGGGCACCGGCTATTTTGACCTGTACGCCTATCAGAGCTTCAACGACGGCAAGATGACCGACTATATCCCCACGGACGAGGATATTGCCAAGAGTCTGTCCAAGCTGCCGCAGATCAAGTAATTTCAGCGGCGCGCTGCAGACGAAGTGTTTGCAGCGCGCCATTATTATTAATGTATGGCGAAAAAAGTCGCCAATTTTGAAAAAAAGTAGTTGACACAGGGAAATTTCCTTGCTATAATGTCAAAGCTGTCAAAAATGCTGCTATAGCTCAGCAGGTAGAGCGCATCCTTGGTAAGGATGCTGTCTCTTA
>CAMFZO010000196.1 GCA_946006895.1 uncultured Clostridia bacterium
TGGGTAGTGCCGTTTTATAGCTATTTACTTTTTGTTCGTTGTACTAGTATGAAAACGCTTTTGCAGAAGCTGCGACTATAGCGCTTTTAAGAAAGCCCCGCCGGAAGCGGCGGGGCAAACGCTTTATTTTCCGCACAGTTCGGCAGTGTCCTGGGCAATCATCAGTTCCTCGTTGGTGGGGATGACCCAGACCTTGACCTTGGAATCGTCGGTGGAGATAAGGGCCTCCTCGCCGCGGACCTTGTTGCGCTCGGGATCCAGCTTAACGCCGAGGAATTCCAGACCCTCGCAGATGGCGGCGCGGTTGGTAGAGCCGTTCTCGCCGACACCGGCGGTAAAGATCAGGCAGTCCAGTCCACCGAGGGCTGCGGCATAGGCACCGATATACTTGCGGACCTCGTAGCAGAACTTATCCAGGGCAAGCTGGCAGGCCTCGTCACCGTTCTTCGCACCGGCTTCCAGGTCGCGGAAGTCGGAGGAAACGCCATTGGACAGGGCCAGCACGCCGGATTTCTTGTTGAGCATATTCAGGCACTCGTCGGCGCTCATCTGATACTTGTTCATAATGAACTGGGCAACGCAGGTGTCGATGTCACCGGCGCGGGTGCCCATGGGAACACCGGCCAGCGGGGACAGGCCCATGGAGGTGTCCTGGCACTTGCCGTCAGCCACGGCGGACAGGGAGGAACCGTTGCCCAGGTGGCAGACGATGATCTTCAGCTCACTGGCGGGCTTGCCCATCAACTCAATGGCGCGCTTGGAAACATAGCGGTGGCTGGTGCCGTGGAAGCCGTAGCGGCGCAGATGGTCTTCCTCGTAGTACTTGGTGGGAATGGCGTAACGGTAGGCCTTGGGGGGCATGGTCATGTGGAAAGCGGTGTCGAAAACGGCGACCTGGGGCTTACCGGGCATGACGGCCTCACAGGCTTCAATTCCCTTGAGGTTGGCCGGATTGTGGAGAGGCCCAAGAGGGATGCAGTCGCGGATGGCCTGCTTGCAGGCCTCGTCGATGATGCAGGATTCAACGAAACGGTCGCCGCCGTGGAGGACGCGGTGGCCGACGGCGTCGATCTCATCCAGAGACTTGACAACGCCGTATTCCGCGTCGGTGAGAATGTCCAGGACCGCGGTAATGGCCTCGGAATGGGTGGGCATGGGGATGTCCCGCTCGACCTTGATATTCTTGTCGGGGACCTTGTGGGTCAGTCTGCCGTCGAGGGCGATACGCTCGCACAGGCCCTTGGCAAAGACCTCGCCGGTGTCCGGATTCATGAGCTGATACTTGAGGGAAGAGCTTCCTGCGTTGATAACCAGAATTTTCATTGGCTGCATCTCCTGTAAATTGTTATTTCTTTTTTTTTGCTTTCGTGGTAGTATTATCACAGACAGTATTATTCTATAATAGATTTCCGCCCAAGGCAAGCCCAATTTTGGGAAAGGAGGCAATTTTTGTGAAAAACATCGGCGTGATCTGTGAGTATAACCCGTTCCACAACGGCCATGCCAAGCAACTGATGTTGATGAAAGAGCAGGGAAACACCGTCTGCCTCATGAGCGGCAGCTATGTGCAGCGGGGCGAGCCTGCCCTCCTTGACAAATATGTGCGGGCCAGGGCTGCGGTGCTCTGCGGCGCCGATCTGGTGCTGGAGCTGCCGCTGACCTACGCTCTGCGCTCCGCGGAGGGCTTTGCGGCCGGCGGCGTGGAGATTCTTTCCGCCCTGGGCTGTGTGAACGCCCTGTGCTTCGGCAGCGAAACGGGTGACGCTGAGGCGGTATGGTCTACGGCGGAGACTCTTTTGACCGAAGAATTTTCCGTGAAGCTGCGCAGCGCTCTGGCCAGCGGTGTGTCCTTTCCCGCCGCCAGACAGAACGCCCTTGAGCAGCTTGGCGGCGACGGCTGCCTTTTGGAGCAGCCCAACGACATTCTGGCGGTGGAATACTGCAAGGCGATCCTGCAGCAGAAAAGTCCCCTGCGGCCCATGGTGCTGCACCGCGACGGAAGCTACCATGACAGTGCGGACAGGGAAAACCCGTCGGCAACCGCCCTGCGGGAGAGGGGAAACTGGGAGGGCTTTATCCCGACTGCGGCGCTGGAACTCTTTTCCGCGTCGGTGAAGTACCGTATCAGCGTCGGGGAACGGGCCTTTCTGGCCATTTTGCGGGCGCTTCCCGAGAGGGCCTTTGAAGCGCTGCCTTTCGGCACCGAGGGCCTGTGGCGAAAGGTCATGAATGCCTGCCGGACGGAGGCGACGCTGGAAGGCATCCTCGCGGCGGCGAAATCCAAGCGCTATACCCGCACGCGGCTGACGCGGATGCTCCTGTGCGCTTTTCTTGGAATCAGTGAGGACACCATGAAGAGCAAGGTACCCTATGTGCGGGTCCTGGCCCTCAACGAGACGGGACAGAAAATCCTCCACACCGCCCGCCGGACCTCCGCCATTCCTGTCATAAACGCGGGAGAAACGCCGCCGGACAGCGCCTACGCTGAGCTGGAACGCCGTGCGGCTGATCTTTACGGCCTTTTTGCCGACAGGGAGGCGCCCATGCCGCCCAATTCGGAAGCCCGCGCCCGGGTCATTCCGATCAAAGAAAGGTAGCCTCCGGCACCAGCCTGAAACAGGGCCGGTGAAGATAAGAAACGCTTTCTGCAACGGCAATTTTATAAAATATTTCACGAAAAAACGAAAAAAATACTTGCAATTCGGGATCATATGTGATAATATAGTCGGGCATTGGACAAATACAGGGCATTTTGCCCTTTTACGAAAGCAAGAAAGAGGTGAATGTGATGAAGGAAGGTATCCATCCGAAATACGAACAGACGACGATCCGTTGTGCTTGCGGCGAAATCATTGAGACCGGCTCCACCAAGAAGGACATCAAGGTCGAAATTTGCTCCAAGTGCCACCCTTTCTATACCGGCAAGCAGAAGCTGGTTGACA
>CAMFZO010000197.1 GCA_946006895.1 uncultured Clostridia bacterium
GATTCCTCTACGTCTCGTGGGCTCGGAGATGTGTATAAGAGACAGGTTCAGGTCAGCCGCCTTGGCAGCCATGTCGCTGCCGCCGGATGCCAGCGCAAAGCTGACCTTCGACACGGGGATCAGGGTCACGCCCTCAGCGGCCTGGATCGGCGTGCCGATGACCGTGTTGGCGTCCACCATTTCGCGGACCTTTGCCATAGAGGCGCCAAGGACTTCAGATACATTTTTACTCATGTTCGGTTCCCTCCGTTTCCGTCGTTTCGGGTGTTTCGTTGACAGGCAGTTCCTTTTTGCCGAACTGCATTTTTTCGATCTCCGGCAGCTCGTCCAGGGATTCCAGGCCGAAGGTGCGCAGGAAATCCGCCGTCGTCCGGTAGAGAATGGGTCTGCCGGGAACATTCAGGCGTCCGCATTCCTCGATGAGGTGTTTATTGAGAAGGGCGCCGACAGAATAAGAACTGTCCACGCCGCGGATCTGCTCCACATAGGCCTTGGTGGCGGGCTGATAGTAGGCGATGATGGTCAGCGTCTCAAGCTGAGAGGCTGACAGCTTGGGCGGCTTGCGGGTCTCCAGGGCCTTGGTAATATAGCCCGACATCTCCGTGGAGGAGCACATCTGATAGGCATTTTCCAGCCGCACCACGCGGATACCCCGGCGCTCAAAGGCAAGGCGATCCATCAGGGCCTTCGCCGCAGCCTCGACCTCGTCCGGGTCACATTCGGCAGCCATGGCAAGGCGCGCAGCTTCCACCGGCTCTCCGGCGGCAAAGAGGATCGCCTCAATGATACGTTCCAATTCAGTCCTATCCATCCAAAGACTCCATTTCTTCCTCCGGCAGCTTACAGAAGCGCACGTCCATCTCGTCTCCCTCACCGTCCAGCTCGATAGAGCGGAGACGGCACAGCTCCAAAACCGCCAGGAAGGTCGCTACAATCTCGCTGCGGGAACGGCTGCCGCGAAACAGGCTTTTGAATTTCTCCACGCCCCGCATCACCAGCCGTTTGAGAAGCTGCTTTGCTTTTTTCGTCACCGGATAAGGCTCCGCGCCGACGATGCCCTGGAAATTGGACACGGGCGGAGGCAGGCGCCGTTCACTGCGCTCGGCAATGTCGGAAAAGGCCCGCAGCAGGTCCTCCGGGTCGTGCTGGTAGCGGTAGGTAGTGTCCACCTGGTACGGCTCCGGCTGCTTGACAAAGGAATTGCAGCCAAATTCGTTGCGCGGCTCCAGAAAGGCTGCCGCCTTGTGGATCTGATCCAGCGCGTCGGCACGCTGGCGTTCCTCCAGGGAGTGGATCAGCAGCTCCATCTCCGACATGGCCTCCTCACGCTCGGCGGCAGAGAGAAGCATTTTTGTCTTAATGAGCATCAGATGGGAGGCCATGGCGATAAATTCGCTGGCGATTTCCATATCCAGCCGCTTCATTTCATCCAGGTAGGCAAGATATTGCTCCGTGATGGACGTGATACTCACCGACTGGATCTCTATTTTGTTTTTACTCAGCAGGAGCAATATCACGTCCAGCGGGCCGTCAAAGTCTGCCGGCAGCGCGTCCTGCGTCCGCATTACACCGGGCAGGTGGTATTTCGGTTCATCCATGTTCAGCCTCGAAGTTGATTATCTAAATTATTTTACCACAAAAAGTCCCGGTCTGCAACAGAAAATACGAGCGTGTCGGCAAAAACACGCTCATATTTTGCGTTATTCAATAGCGTTGAGGATCTCACGCACCAGTTCCTCACGTCCGGTCCCCTTTTCAGCGGAAAACGGAATGAGCTTCACGTCCTCCGGCAGCTTCAGGTTCTCCCGGATGCAGCGCAAATTCGGCTCGACCTCGCTTTTTTTCAGCTTGTCCAGCTTGTTCGCAACGACCACAAAGGGCCGCCCCGTGTCCTTGAACAGGTCCGCCATCACGCAGTCCAGCTTAGTGGGCGCGTGGCGGGCATCGACGATCATCACGCCCAGAGTAATGCGTTCCGCCTGGGCAAAATAAGCCTCCATGAGCCTGCCCCAGCGCTCCTTTTCCGACGCGGCCACCTGGGCATAACCGTAGCCCGGCAGGTCTACGAAATAGACCCTCTCGTCCACCTTAAAGTAGTTAATATGAACGGTCTTTCCCGGTTTTTGGCCAACGCGGGCAAAGTTCTTCCGCTGCAAAACGCAGTTGAGGACCGAGGACTTGCCCACATTGGATTTCCCGGAAAAGGCGATTTGCGGCAGCCTGTCAGTCACAAAGGCGTTGGGCTGGGCAGCAGACCGGATGAATTCTACCTTTTGTAGATTCATTGGCGTATCCCCGTTTTCGGCTTCGGCGCCTCGTGGGGCACGGCTACCGGAGGCTTGCGGTTCTTGCTCTGCTTGGGAGATTCCTCCGAAGCAGGCAGCACTAAGGCAGCATCAATGACCGCGTCCACATGGTCCACCAGGATAAAGTTCAGCGCCTTGCGGACAGTCTGGTCGATCTCTTCCAGGTCCTTTTCGTTGGCTGCGGGGATGATGACGGTCTTTACTCCGTGACGCAGCGCAGCCATAGTCTTCTCCTTCAGTCCGCCAATGGGCAGGACGCGGCCTCGAATGGAGATCTCGCCGGTCATTGCAATGTCGCGGCGCACAGGAGCCCCGGTCAGGGCTGAAACCATCGCCGTGCAGACGGTGATACCGGCAGAGGGTCCGTCCTTGGGTACGGCACCCTCGGGAAAATGGACATGGATGTCCTTGATTTTATAAAAGTCCTCCGGGATCCCCAGGACCTGTGTGCGGCTGCGGATATAGCTCATGGCGGCCTGGACCGATTCCTTCATCACGTCGCCCAGGTTGCCGGTCAGATTCAGCTTGCCGCTGCCGTCGACCACATCTGTCTCTTATACACATCTCCGAGCCCACGAGACGTAGAGGAATCT
>CAMFZO010000198.1 GCA_946006895.1 uncultured Clostridia bacterium
AGACAGGGGATAGAGGCCGCGCACAGCGCTTTGCAGGTCCTCTCCACGCAGGATCCGCACGGGAGACGAGCTTCGGGTCTCCGGTGCGGTCAGAAGCGCCCCGGGGTCTGCAAAGCCCTTGAGCATCCCGTCCAGGGCAGGGATCGCCTGCTCCAATGTTTTCGTCAGCTTTTCCGGCAGAACGTCGTGCAGATCGCACAGGACGACGCCGGGGCGGTAGGTCGGCTCCACGCGGGAAAGCTGTTCCGTGGCTTTCCCCGCCAGGAAATCGCCGACAGTCTGGGCGGGTGCCCGGTAGCTGCCGCTGATATGATAAGCTCTCCGCTCGATCTCCTCCTGCCATAACATTCCGCCCAAGGTTCCTTCATAGGGAAAATCCTCCGGCTTCAGGGTCACAAGCAGCGCAGCGTTGGCATTTTTTCCGTCGCGGGCGGCATAGCTCATGCCGTTGGTGACGACGCCGCCGGTCTGAGAGGCAGCCGCTACCACATGACCGCCGGGGCACATACAAAAGGTGTAGGCAGAGCTTCCGTCGGGCAGATGGATCGACAGCTTGTAGTCCGCCGGCGGAATGTCCCCGGTCCTCGGCCCGCCGTATTGCGCCCGGTCGATCAGCTCCTGCTCATGCTCGATCCGCACGCCCATGGAAAAGGGTTTTGGCTCCATAGGGACGCCGCTTTCGTGCAGATAGCGGAAGGTATCCCGGGCGCTGTGGCCAATGGCCAGAATAACCTGACTGCAATCCAGGTGCAAAGTCTGTCCGTTTTGCGCATATTCCACGCCTGTCAGGGTATTGCCATCCTTCAAAAGGGCCGTAAGCCGTGCGCCGAAACGCACCTCACCACCCAATTCACAAACCTTACGGCGCAGATTCTGCACCACGTTGAACAAAACGTCCGTTCCCACATGGGGTTTTGCATCATATAAAATTTCTTCCTGCGCACCAAAGCGGACAAGCTGCTCCAGAACCCAGCGGCCCCGTTCATTTTTGGTACCGGTGTTCAGCTTGCCGTCGGAAAAAGTCCCGGCACCGCCCTCACCGAACTGGACGTTGCTCTCCGGATCAAGCACGCCGTCACGCCAGAAGCGCTCCACCTTTTTTTGCCGCTCCCGGGCACACTCGCCGCGTTCAAGCACAATGGGCCGCAGACCGGCTCTGGCAAGAACCAGCGCGGCAAACATTCCTGCTGGGCCAAAGCCCACAACCACCGGACGCTTATCCGAGGTTTTTTTCGGGATATGGTAATAATATGGCTCGGCCTTGCTGATCTTGCTGCTGCGATTCTGCCGCAGCAGCTTCCCTTCACCGCTGCGCAGCGTCACGTCCACCGTGTATACCCAACGCAGAAGCGGCTTTTTCCGTGCATCCAGAGAGCGGCGGAAGACGGTCAGCGCCGTGATGTCCGAAGCCCGCACGTGCAGCGCCTGGGCCGCCAGATAGAGCAGGGCGTTTTGATCGTGCTCCGGCGGCAGGATCAGGTCCCTTATCCGTATCATAGACTCCTCCTCAGTTCTCCCGCCAGACGCCCCGATGACCAGGCCCACTGCAGATTATAACCGCCGCAGTCGCCGTCAATATCCAGGACCTCCCCCGCCGCGTAAAGACCGGGGCACAGTCTGCTTTCCAGCGTCGTATCAAAAAATTCCTCCGTTCGGACGCCGCCTGCCGTCACCTGCGCGCCCTCCAGGCCCATGGCGCCCAAAACAGGGAGGGTAAAGTGCTTGATCCCGTGGGCGATCCTCGCAAGCTGTGGGGCAGACAGCGCTCCGCAGGGCGTTTCCAGAGAGCAGCCGCAGAAGCGCAGAAGGATCCTTCCAAGGCGGTTGTGAAGCATACCCGTCAGCAGGTCCTCACATTTCAGGCCCGGCAGGTTCTCACAGCGCGAGCGCAGCATCATGCACAGCTCTTCCTCGGTCGCTTCCGGCAGCAGGTCCAGGAGCAGCTCTCCGCCGCCACAGCAGGCAGCCTCTCGGGACAGCTCGAAGATCAACGGGCCGCTGACGCCGTAGTCCGTAAACTGCACCTCACCGGTGCGTTCCTGTCCGCCGTAGCGGGCACGGGCCACACAGCGCACGCCTTTTAAGGAGCGGACGTAGGTCGTATCCGTGCGGAGCTGGACAAGGGAGGGGCAGATTTTTGTCTTTCTGTGGCCGAAAGAGGCAAGGAGCCGGTAGCCCAGGTCCGTGCCGCCCAGCTTTCCTCCTGCCGCGCCGCCGGCACAGACGATGACCCGGTCGGCTTTGTAGAGGTTTTCGCCGGACAGAGCGAAAAAATGTCCTTTTTTCCTCCGCAGCTCCGAGACCTCGCAGCCTGTAACGATCTCCACGTTGGCCCGCTGCTCCAAAGTCAGGCGCAGAACATCAACTACGCTGTTGGCGCTGTCGCTGCGGGGATAAATTCGCCCGCTCTCCTCCGCCGTGGTCAGCAATCCCAGGCTGTGAAAAAAAGCCAGAGTGGATTCCACACCGAATTCCTTCAGGGCATAGCGGCAAAATTCCGGCGTCTGGCCGTGGTAGTGGATCAAAGATAAATTCAGATTGCTCAGATTGCAGCGGCCGTTGCCCGTGGCAAGGAGTTTTCTCCCCACACGGGCCTGCCGCTCCAGCAGGAGCACATGGTTTTCCCTGTTTTCCGACGCCGTCAGCGCCGCCATCATGCCCGACGCGCCGCCGCCGATGATCATTACACTCATGTAAGAGCCTCCAAATGAATCGCAGATTCTGATAAATACCATTATACCCCAAGGCCGCCCTTCAGGCAAGCGCCTTCTTGACACCGGCGGCAAAATCCGCTATGATGTCCTGGGAGATGATGAAAATGACGATGGAAGAGATGATCCCACGGATCAACGAGCTGGCCCATAAGGCCAAAACCGTTGGGCTGACGGAGGATGAGGT
>CAMFZO010000199.1 GCA_946006895.1 uncultured Clostridia bacterium
GAGAGCTACACCTACGCCTTCGTCGGCAGCGTCAGATGTGTATAAGAGACAGGTACATAAGCTGGAGCGCGTGGGCGCCTTTGCCTTCTCCCCCGAGGAGGGGACGGCTGCGGCAAAAATGGAGCATCCCGACGAGGAGACCGCCGCACACCGGGCGGAGATCGTCAGCGAGCTGCAGTCCCGCGTTATGGACGAATACAATGAGGCCCGGATCGGGACGGTCATGGAGGTCCTCTGCGAGGGCTATGACCCGGAAACAGATCGGTATTTCGGCAGGACCTATGCCGATTCCCCCGACATCGACGGCAGAGTCCTTTTCGACAGCAAGGCAACGGTGCATACCGGTAGCTTTGTGTCCGTTAAAATCACCGGCGTCTGCGACGGTGACCTGTTAGGTGCTTGCGAGGAGAAGTGAAATGATGACGACAGCTACGAAAATCACATTGGTGCGGGTGATCCTGATCCCGTTTTTCCTGCTCTGCATGTATTTGGTCGGACCGTTGGGTACGGTGATGCAGTATGTGGCTCTGGCTATTTTTGCCATCGCCAGCCTGACGGATCTGGTCGACGGAAAAATCGCAAGAAAATACCATCAGGTGACGGATTTTGGCAAATTTCTGGACCCTCTGGCTGACAAAATTCTGGTCATTGCGGCAATGGCCGTGTTCTGTGAATGGCGGATCTTCCCTGCCTGGGCGCTGATGATCGTTTTGACCCGGGAATTTGCAGTCAGCGGCCTGCGGATGGTCGCCTCCGGCAAGGGCCGGGTCATTGCGGCAGCCTGGTCGGGAAAGATGAAGACCGCCATCACAATGTCCGGCATCTGCCTGATGCTGTTTTTGAACACAAGTGTGTTTGAGGACCTGCTGGGCGTGTGCTTCCTGACGGTATTCAACTGGGTCATTGTTATTGCCATTTCCGTCGTCACGCTGTACTCCGGCGTGGAATATTTCATCAAGAATATCGACATACTGAAAGAGAAATAATGATAAGCAGTCATGACTGTGAAAGGCCGATTCCAAACAACAAAGGAGTGGTTTTTATGAGTTCTGCACAGTGGAGTGCATTGCAAAATGCAGCGGCATCCTCTGCGATGGAAGGATTGCCTCTGGAGCGATCCCACATGGAGATCATCCAAAGTATCTTGGATGGCAAATTGTCGCTGCAGGACTATTTCCGCTCCTTACAGGAACGGTATCAGGAGACCTGACGATGCCGTATTCTGTGACTGCTTCGACAGCGGATTGTTACCCAAACACGACCGTTTTGGTGAATAAGCTCGGTTTACGTTCCCAAGAAGCCTTAAACGAAGCAGAACGCGTCGCGGTGTCAGTGCGCTCGGTCGAAGCGGAGAATGAAAGGTGTACGGCTCGATTCACCTTCGCGTTCTATTGTAAATTGCATGAGCGCCTGTTTTCGGATATCTATGAATGGGCGGGTAAGCTGAGAGCCGTCGATCTATCAAAAAAAGGAACGAATTTCTATCCTGCTGAGCAGCTGAATGAGTTGGGAACCGCCCTGTTTCAACGTTTGCAGCAAAAGCATGAATTGGTCGGTCTTTCAAAATCCGATTTCGTTTCGGAACTTGCCGAATTCTATCATGATTTGAATATGCTTCATACATTCCGTGAGGGAAACGGAAGAACACAGCGGTTATTCTTTACGCTCCTGATTCGCCGTGCCGGGTATCAGATCAACTTTTCGGAATGTGACACAGATGAACTGATGATGGCGACAATTTTCGCGGCGCAGGGTGTCAAAGATCCTTTGGTCGAATTCTTTACGCGCTATTTGCGTTGACATTATTAAAACGCAAAACTTGGAAGCAGGCGTGCTTTTCCGCTTGACACATTTCCCCGAAAATGCTAATATAATGGCAATGAAAATATCGCGTTGACCGAAAAGAGTAGCCTGCAAAAGCGCAGCAGAGAGTGACCGCCGTCGGCTGAAAGCGGATACGGCGCCGTGCAGGGGAAGTGCGTTCGTGAGCGAGGGGAGACCCCGTTTGCCGCGTTAAGGCAAAAGTAAGAAATCAGAGTGGAACCGCGAGCAATGCCCGCCTCTGGAAGCAATTCCGAGGCGGGCTTTTTATGTTTGGAGGCGAGAAAATGCGGTTAAAAGAGACAATAGAAGCTTATCGGCGGAATGACCCGGCGGCGCGGAGCAACCTTGAGGTGTTCTTCCTGTATAACGGTTTGCACGCCGTGATGTATTATCGGGTCGCCCACTGGTTTTATACCCATGGCATGAAATTCATCGGGCGCTGGATATCCCAGATCGCGCGCCGCAGGACAGGAGTGGAGATCCATCCCGCCGCGAAGATCGGCCGTCGGCTCGTCATCGACCACGGCACGGGCACGGTCATCGGCGCCACGGCGGAGGTGGGGGACGACTGTCTGCTCTATCAGGGCGTGACCCTCGGCGGCACCGGCGCCGCGCGGGAAAAGCGCCATCCCACCCTCGGCAATAACGTCATGGTCGGCTGCGGCGCAAAGGTCCTCGGCCCCTTCAAGGTGGGAGACAACGCACGTATTGCCGCCAATTCCGTGGTGCTGGAGGAAGTGCCCGCCAATTCCACCGTGGTCGGCGTACCCGGGCGTGTGGTGCGCCTCAACGGCGAAAAGCTCGACCATATCCACACACCGGACCCCGTCCGCGCAGAGCTGGACTACCTGCATGAGCGCTTGGAAAAACTGGAAAAACAGATGGAGGAGAAATAAAATGTATCTTTACAATTCGATTAGCCATAAGAAAGAGCTGTTCGTTCCCAACCACCCCGATGTGGTGAAAATGTATACCTGCGGCCCGACGGTCTACCACTACGCCCATATCGGCAACCTGCGCAGCTATATCTGTCTCTTATACACATCTCCGAGCCCACGAGACGTAGAGGAAT
>CAMFZO010000200.1 GCA_946006895.1 uncultured Clostridia bacterium
CCTTATAATCCGGGCCCAGATATTTTCCGATGGTTTTCGCCTTGGATGGTGATTCGACAATGACCAGATTTGTTCCCTTTGCCATGAAGGAACCTCCGATTTTCATTAAAATTTCCTTTGATAATAATTGCCCGCCAGCTTGAGAGCCAACTGCTTGATCTGCAGCAGGGTCAACGCCGCCGTTACCCGCTGGGCAGGCAGACCGCTCTCGGCAACCAGGGTATCGGAATGAATTGCCTTGTCCGAAAGCAGGGCCAGGACCGCTTTTTCATCCTCACTCAGGTTCGCAGGAAGCTCTTTTTCGTCACTATAAGTCTTCGGCGCGGGATTGTCAACGACTTTTTTGTCGGGAGTATCGGAAAACACCACCGGCGTATAGACCGGAAGCGCCAGACCGTAGCGCGCCTGGAAAATGCGGCGCATGGCATCCTTGCTCCTGCCGTCTTCCAATTTTCCCGGAAAGCGGCAGGAATATTCCCGCAGGACTTCCCAGCCATCCTCCACCATGGAAGCACCCTCCCGGATCAGGCGGTTACTGCCCTCACAGGCCTTGACGCCGATATTGCCCGGCACTGCAAAAACATCTCTGCCCTGCTCCAAAGCCAGGTTCGCGGTGATCAGCGCGCCGCTGCGCTCAGGTGCCTCCACGACGAGGACGCCAAGGGACAGTCCGCTGAGCAGACGGTTGCGCACAGGAAAATTCCGCGCCTCCGGCGGCGTTTCCGGCGGAAATTCACTGAGGACGCAGCCATGGGCCGCAATCTGTTCAAAAAGGGCTTTATTCTCCCTCGGATAAGCCACATCCACGCCGCAGCCGAGGACGCAGGCCACCGGCATGGTGGATTCCAGCGCGCCCCGCAGGGCCATGGTGTCAATGCCCCTTGCACCGCCGGAGACCACTATGCCGCCGCTGTTGGCGATGAGGCGACCGAATTGTTTAGCATGCATCATGCCATAGGGCGTGCAGCGGCGGCTTCCCACCACAGCGATGGCGGCCTCCTGGTCAAAATCGGGAACGGTCCCCTTGTAATAGAGGACCGCCGGCGGATCAGCGATATTCTTCAGCCGCTGCGGATAGGCAGGGTCTGTGTAGGTCAGAAGGCTGATTCCTTTTTGCTCGCAGAGGGCAAGGATCCTTTCGGCGCCCTCGAGGGACTTGTCTGAAAGAGACCGCAGCCAGCGGCGTTCAAATCCCTCCGTCTTCCGATAGACAGACTCGTCCTGGGCATAAATCTCCTCCGCAGAGCCGTACAGCCGCAGCAGAGCAGCGCAGCCACGGGTGCCGATACCCTCCCGGGTGGTCAGCCAGATCCAATGTTTGAGCATATCTCTATCTCTCTTTCGGTGATCAGCGTTTCATCTGCCACATAACGATCGCCGCGGCAACCGCGGCATTCAGAGACTCGCAGCGAGGTTCCATGGGGATGATCACGTGAGTTTGCGCAGCGGCCAGGAGCGTCTTGCATACACCCTGGCCCTCGCTGCCGATGACCATAAGGTAATCCTGCGGCGTGATTGTGCGGATGTCCACCGCATCATGGGTCAGCGCAGTCGCCGCGATGGGGATGCCTTTTTCCTTGCAGGCCGTCAGGATTTTTTCCATAGGCGCACTGCGCGGTGTTGTGCGCAGCACCGCGCCCATAGATGCCCGCAGGGTCTTCAGGCTGTAAGCGTCGGCGCAGCCATTGGTCAGAAGCACCTTGACGCCGAGGGCATCCGCCGTCCGGAGAATAGTACCCAGATTGCCCGGGTCCTGGATGCGGTCAAGGAGAAGCATCCCCTTTTCCACCTTAGGCGCCTCCGCTTTGGGAAGCTCGCAGGTAAACAGCACTCCCTGGGGCGTTTTCATTTCCGAAAGGGACATCATCAGCGAAGCGGGGATCACCACGCGGCGTACACGGTCCGGCAGAGGCGGCAGTGTACAGTCCTCGGAAACGATGACCGTTTTGATTCTGGGATACCAGCGCAGCGCCTCCTCCAACAGCTTGAAGCCATCGCCGACAAACTCGCCCCACTGGCGCCGGTAGGCCCCCGAGGACTGGAGCTTGCGGATATGCCGCAGAAGCGGATTTTGGCTGCTGGTAATGCGTTCCATAACGATCTCCCTGAAAATAAAGGCTGCCGAAGCCCCTTTTTCTGCTTTTTTCACAGATTTTACTGCAATTACTTTTATACTTTAGCATACTATTGACATTTTTTCAAGCCGGAGCGCCGCGAAAAAGCCGGAAAAGTGTGCACTTATCTATCCGGCCCTGTCGGACCTCCGGAAAGTCCCCAAACCTGCAAGAAGCCCGCCGTATTGGCAGGCTTCTCATATGATCCGGTTCCGATAGCGGGTATACTTTTCCGCTCTTTTTTGTCACGGCAGTTTTTTTCCGCACTTATTGCAGAATTGGTAGTCCCCTTCCACTTTGGTACCGCAATAGGGGCAGAAAGTGCTGTCGTTTTCGCCGCTGCTATGGTTCTGCGTTCGGTCATACTGCTGTCCGAAACGTTCGTTTAACGGGTCGATTTCTTCGTCGCCGTCCGTAATATCAAAGGTGGAATAACGGTTCTTTCCGGTTGCGTTTTTGAAATTGTATACGGCCTGAACAATAGCCAATGCCACAAAAATGACACCGAACGCCGCAAAAAAGCCGCCGCCGATCCTTATGGCCATGACCGTCCAGAAAATGCCGAAGAGTCCGACAAATATGTCTCGATTTCATCAGGATTGATGATTTCGCTTACCTTGTGGCTCATTACACTTGACCTCCTTAACAAAGCATTCCGGTCGGCATTGTAATCTCAGGCTTTTCACACGGCATCCGGAGATTTTGAAAAAGAATGCCGTTGCGGATGCTGTTCTTGCCGAACCGCTGGCGAATGGTTTCAATGCACTGGT
>CAMFZO010000201.1 GCA_946006895.1 uncultured Clostridia bacterium
CCACAGCCTCGGTGCCCTTGGCGAAGGCGGGGAACTCAAACACGCCCATGGGGCCATTCCAGATGACGGTACCCGCGTCGGCCACGGCGTCGCAGTACAGCTTCACGGTCTCGGGACCAATGTCCAGGCCCTCCCAGCCATCGGGGATCTCACCGGCCTTGACCACCTGACTGTTGGCGTCGGCCGCGAAAGCGTCGGCGCAGACGGTATCCACGGGCAGCAGCAGCTTTACGCCCTTGGCCTTGGCCTTCTCGATCATATCCTTGGAGTAGTCCATCCAGTCGGTTTCCAGCAGGCTGTTGCCCACCTTGCCGCCCATGGCGGCAGAGAAGGTGTAGGCCATGCCGCCACCGATGATGATGGTATCGGCGATCTCCAGCAGATTATTGATCACGCCGATCTTGGAAGACACCTTGCTGCCGCCCAGGATGGCCACCAGGGGCCGCTTGGGGTTGGCAATGGCGCCGCCCAGGAACTCCAGCTCCTTCTGGATCAGGAAGCCGGAAACAGCGGGCAGGTAAGCAGCCACGCCGGCGGTGGAGGCGTGGGCACGGTGCACGGCGCCGAAGGCGTCGGACACATACAGTTCCGCCATGTCGGCCATGGCCTTGGCCAGAGCGGGGTCATTCTTGGTCTCGCCCTTTTCAAAGCGGGTGTTCTCCAGCAGCAGGATCTGGCCGGGCTTCAGCGCGGCAGCCTTGGCCTTGGCATCCTCGCCCACCACGTCGTGGGCAAAGATGACCTCCTGACCCAGCAGCTCGCTCAGCCGCTTGGCCACGGGAGCCAGGGTCAGCTTCTTCAGGGACTTCTCCCAGTCCTCTTTCTTGACGGAAGCCGCATCCTTGCCCTTCTCCACCTGCTTCTTCACATAGGACTCAAAGGTGGCCACGGGCTTGCCCAGATGAGAGCAGGCGATGACGGCAGCGCCGTTATCCAGCAGATAGCGGATGGTGGGCAGGGCGGCGACGATACGCTTGTCACTGGTGATCTCGCCGGTCTCCTTGTCCTGGGGGACGTTGAAATCGCAGCGCAGCAGGACCTTCTTGCCGGCCACGTCCACGTCACGGACAGTTTTCTTGTTGTAATTCATGTGGATTTCCTCCATAAATAAAAATATTCCATGAGAAAGCGTCCGGCACTTCCGCGCCGGAGGGAATACAAAGTCAGAGAGCCATCTCGCCGGTGCCCAGCAGACCGGGAAAACCGTTCTGCCGCAGCGCTTCGTACACGCAGACAGCCACGGTGTTGCTCAGGTTCAGGCTCCGGGCCTCCGAGATCATGGGCAGGCGGATGCAGCGGTCACGGTATTGCTCCCGGAAGTTCAGAGGCAGCCCGGCGGTCTCCTTGCCGAAAAACAGCCAGCAGTCCGGGGAGAACGCCGCCTCCTGATAGGAGTGGGGTGCCTTGGTGGTGGTGAGCCACAGGTCCGCCGCGGCCTCCGGATGGCGGGCAAAGAAGTCGTCCAGATTTTCGTAGTCCGAGACCTCCACCAGATGCCAGTAGTCCAGCCCCGCCCGTTTCACCGCCCGGTCCGAAATGTCAAATCCCAAAGGGCGGATCAGGTGCAGGCTGCTGCCGGTGGCGGCGCAGGTCCGGGCGATATTTCCGCAATTCTGGGGGATCTCCGGTTCCACCAGTACGATATGGAGCATGGTCCGAATCCCTCCGTTTTGTACGAATGGATTTCATTGTAATCCTTTGCCTGGGCAAATTCAACCATATTATATGAAAAAAATCGGTTTTTTATAGGAAAGAGCGATTTAATATACGGAATTTTTGCAATTTGCCGAAAAAGCAGCCCAAATTTTCCGTTTTTTCGACCATTTCCGTTGCCTCCGACAAAAAAGGGCATCCATTTGCAAGAGAATTCAGAGAAATTTCTTGGACAATTTCTCCGGAAACACTGGATTTCCGATAAAAGTTTGATATAATAAGCCTGCATAAAGGATTTTACTAAGAGGAGGGAAGTGCCATGGTCCGCCCCCAGCGTGCCGTTTTCTTCATGGAAGAGCCTGCTGTTTCGTCTGATTCGAAGCCGCTGATGCTGAAAGCCGTTCTCTCTTGCCCCATCTTATCCTGGATGAGCAACCAGTTGCTGGCCGACGGTGTGCAGCGGTTTTTCCTTGCCTGTGACGACCGTTTCGCGGAGGAGGCCAAAAGCTGCTTCCCGGCAGGAGTGGATGTTATCGTGTCTGACCGGCACAGTGACCTTCTGGCATTCTTGGAGACAGATGAGCAGACAGCGGTCCTGCCCCGTTCCGCCATTCCCATGGTGGAAGCCGGTCCCGGCTTTGCCTACATGGCACCCGGCCTGGAACTGCGGGAGATCTGGAAGGACAAGATGACCAACGCCGTTTCCGGCGCGGAGCTGCTGTCCGGGTGGCTGCCCGTGTACAGCCAGGACACCATCGACGAACTGGAACCCCTTTTACGTGAGCGGGTAAAACGTCCCTCCGGCGAAAACGCATAACGCTGATAACAAATACAAACATATAAAAAGATAACAGAAAGAAGGCGTTTGGTATGATTTCTCACGGCAAAGACATCAAGGTATTTACCGGCAATTCCAATCCCAAGCTGGCAGAAGAGATCTGCAGGCTCATGGGCACCAAGCTGGGTGAGTCCGAGGTTGGCACTTTCTCGGATGGAGAGATTTTTTCTTCCCTGTATGAGACCGTCCGCGGCAGCGATGTGTTCGTGGTCCAGTCCACCTGCACGCCCGTCAACAACAATCTGATGGAGCTGCTCATCATGATCGATGCGCTCAAGCGCGCCTCCGCCGGCCGTATCACCGCCGTCATCCCCTACTTCGGCTATGCCCGGCAGGACCGCAAGGCCAAGGCCCGCGATCCCATCACCGCCAAGCTGGTGGCCAACA
>CAMFZO010000202.1 GCA_946006895.1 uncultured Clostridia bacterium
GCTCCGCCTCCGCCAGCTCCTGTGTCAGTGTTTTGGTGTTGAAAAGCTCCATGACGGTCGTACAGCTCCCGCAGCCATGCCTCGCCGTCGCGGGCAGTCTGCAGCCAGGGCGCGCAGAGGCTCCAAACGCGGCGGCACAGATCCGGCTGGTGACCGGAAAGGGCCAACAGCGCCCGGAGAGTCTCCGTATCCTCCAGCAGCGCACGGGCGCAGGGCAGCTCCGCCTCCGCCAGCTCCTGTGTCAGTGTTTTGGTGTTGAAAAGCTCCATGACACACCTCATTTCCCGCCGCAAACGCAGTTGGGCGGCTGTATTTCGTCTTTTTTCCTATTCTATCACAGCGGCGCCCGGATTGCACGAAAAATTATCATCCGCTGCCCCGATCATATGACAAACTGCGGCGGCGGGTACCCCCGCTGCCGCAGTATATGATATGGCAAATTATAAACCCTGGGCGATCATGGCCTCGGCGATCTTGCGGAAGGCCGCGATGTCGCTGCCGGCGATGAGATCATAGCCCAGACCGCAGCGCTCCGCCTCCGTCACGGAGACATCGTAAATGTCGTACATGGTGCTGCGCAGGCGGCGGTCAACTTCCTTTCGCGACCAGCTGTAGCGCAGACTGTTCTGCACCATTTCCAGGGCAGAGACCACCACGCCGCCGGAGCCTGCCGCCTTGGAGCCGGCAGTCAGGAGGGTCCGGCTCTGGCGCAGCAGCCGGAGGGCCTCCGGCGTGGTCGGCATATTGGCTGCCTCCACGTAATACTTCACATCATTGGCCAAAATACGCGCCGCGTCCTCCGCGTCGATCTCATTCTGGGTGGCGCAGGGAATGACGATGTCCGTCGGCACCTCCCAGGGCTTTTTCCCGGCGTAAAACTCCACGCCGAAACGCTCCGCGTAGGGCGCCACCGCGTCTTTTCCGCTGCGGCGCATGGCAAGCATATAGTCGAATTTTTCCTGGGTGCAGACGCCGTCCGGGTCATGGACATAGCCGTCGGGGCCGGACAGGGTGACGACCTTCGCCCCCAACTCGGCAGCCTTGCGGCAGACGCCCCAGCTCATGTTGCCGAAGCCGGAAACGGCGATCCGCTTGCCCTCCAGCGTCTGCTTCCGGTGCTCCAGCATCCGCGACAGGAAGTAGACCGCGCCAAAGCCGGCAGCCTCCTGGCGGACCTTGCTGCCGCCGTAGGTCAGGCCCTTGCCCGTCAGCGCGCCGCTCTCGGCACGGCCCGTCAGTCGCTTGTACTGGCCGTAAAGATAACCGATCTCCCTCGTCCCGACACCAATATCACCTGCCGGAACGTCGGTGTCCGCGCCGATATAGCGGTACATGGCAATCATAAAGGACTGGCAGAAGCGCATGATTTCCCGGTCGCTGCGGCCGCGGGGGTCAAAATCCGCACCGCCCGCCGCGCCGCCGATGGGCAGTCCGCTGAGGGCGTTTTTGTAGGTCTGTTCAAAGCCGAGGAATTTCACCACGCCGGCGTTGACCGACGGATGGAAGCGCAGGCCGCCTTTGTAAGGGCCGATGGCGCTGCTGAACTGCGCCCGGTAGCCGTGGTCGGTGTGGGCCACGCCCCGGTCGTCGATCCACGGCACCTGGAAGCTGAGCATACGCTCCGGCTCCACCATGCGGCTGAGCAGGTCCAGCCGTTCATATCTCGGGTCCTGCTCCAGCGCCGGTTCCACCATCTCCAGCCACGCCGCGACACACTGCAAATACTCCGTTTCGTTGGCATAGAGCGTTTCAAGCCGCTGCATGACCCCTCTGACATATGCGTTCATGGCGCGCCCTCCTTACACCAGCCCGTAGGCCAGCATGGAATCGGCCACCTTGAGGAAGCCCGCAATATTGGCTCCCGCCGCCAGATTTCCCGGCATACCGTACTCCTCCGCCGCCGCGGCGACATTTTTATACAGGTCCGTCATAATGGTGTGCAGCTTGCCGTCGACCTCCTCAAAGCTCCAGAAGAAGCGCATGGAATTCTGGCTCATCTCCAGGGCCGAGGTAGCCACGCCGCCTGCATTGGCAGCCTTGGCCGGCGCGAAAAGGACGCCGCTTTGCTGGAAGGCGTCCACCGCCTCCGGGGTGCAGGGCATATTGGCGCCCTCGGCAACGGCAAAGCAGCCGTTATGGATGAGGGCCTTGGCGGACGCCTCGTCCAGCTCGTTCTGGGTGGCACAGGGCAGCGCAATGTCGCAGGGGATCTGCCAGACATCCCGGCAGCCCTCATGGTATTTTGCGCCGGGATGGGTGTCGGCGTACTCCCGGATGCGCTTGTGGGAACGCTCCTTCAGCTCCTTGACCGCCTCCAGGTCAATGCCGTCCGGATCGTGGATGAAGCCGTTGGAGTCGGACATGGCGACCACCTTCGCGCCCATGGCCGTGGCCTTTTCGCAGGCGTAGATGGCCACGTTGCCAGAGCCGGAGATCACCACCGTCGCCCCGTCAAAGCTCTTTCCTGCCGCCCGGAGCATATTGTCAGTGAAGTAGCACAGGCCGTAGCCGGTGGCCTCCGTTCTGGCCAGGCTGCCGCCGTAGGTCAGTCCCTTGCCCGTCAAAACGCCGGTGAACTCGTTGCGCAGGCGCTTATACTGACCGAACAGGTAGCCGATCTCCCGGCCGCCCACGCCGATGTCACCGGCGGGCACGTCGGTATCGGCGCCGATATACTTGCAAAGCTCTGTCATGAAGCTCTGGCAGAAGGCCATGACCTCCCGGTCGGACTTGCCCTTGGGGTCAAAGTCGGAGCCGCCCTTGCCGCCGCCGATGGGCAGGCCGGTGAGGCTGTTCTTGAAGATCTGCTCAAAGCCCAGGAACTTGATGACTGTCTCTTATACACATCTCCGAGCCCACGAGACGTAGAGGAATC
>CAMFZO010000203.1 GCA_946006895.1 uncultured Clostridia bacterium
CTTATGATTTCCATTGTGCTCAAAGGCGTTCATCATGCGGCTTCCCTGCTTAATAACCATTAACATACTTCGATTTCAGGCGGAAACATTAGTGCCGGGCGAGAGCGCCAATCGTTCAAAAGATACTTTGAGATTTTCTAGTGCTGCTTTGTTTCAAAACGCAATCTGCTGAAAATTTCCTGCCAGATGGCATAAAATTTTCAATAAGTATTGACATTCTATTGGATCATGGGTTCAATTTTATTGAAAAAAGTGGAAAATGGCAATATATTTTCACTAGGGGTGGTTGCATTGGAAATTAAGCGTGATTACTATCTTCAAAAACTGATTGCGAAGAAGCATAGTCTGGATATGTAAGTGGGCTGATCTGAATGTGAGCGTTTGGGTGAAAATAATTGGCGCGGAATACCGACCGTTGCGCAGGCTGCCATCCGCGACAAGCAGAAGAACTGATCCGGAGACCTCGGGCATGGCCCGTATCGACCGATCGTCAAAGGCTGATTACAGCAATTATACTAGCATAATGCGTAATGTGGAACAAGCTGCCCGGACGGGCAGCTTGTTTTGTCATAATACTAGAATCGGATAAAAAGGTTAAAAACCTTTTTATAGCGCCGAAGGCGCGTCAGATTCTGCATGAGACGGCACAGCGTGCGCCAGCACGATGTGAGTGTGCGCAGCACACGGGATTCTTGATTAAACTTTTTAATCAAGAATCAGTATAATATCATATTTCCCTGCAGCGCTGCTCGAAGCCGGTGAAAAACTTCCCCATATGGATGCCGTCGGCCAGGGCGTGGTGGACCGTCAGGCACACGGGCAGCAGGGTCTTGTCTCCCTCGGTAAAAAACCTGCCGAAGGTGATGCGGACGTTGCTGTCAGGCGGATCGGGTACGGGCAGGCAGAGGGAGGTGAAGCTGACCCAGGGGATGCTGGAGATGAAAAACAGCCGTGCCGCATCCTCGCCATCTTCCAGCTTTGCTGCCTGCTTTGCCTGCTCCACCGCAGCCTGGGCGCGGGGCAGATACCGTTCAAAAGGCCCGGAGCAGTCCATCTCGCAGTAGCAGTAGGTCTCGTCCGGCAGGGCTACGGTGTGGGAGCTGATGCAGTTCTCATACTCCACCACCTCGCCGTTTACGATCCGCCTGCGCAGCTCCGGCACGGCATTGGCGGCGTTGACGGCGCAGTAGAGCACCGTCAGGAAAAAGGGCCAGCCGTTTTCCAGGACCGTCTGCCGCAGGTGGGTGATGTCGCAGTTGACGGTCAGCGAGGCGTAGGGGTTGGGAAAGGTGCGGAAATACTCAAACTGCTTCCGGCGGGGGTCCTTTGACATATCAATGCGGCGCATTACAGGGACTCCATGGCTGCCCGGATCCGGCAGACGGTGCGGTCATAGCCTAAAAGCTGCATGACGGTGTAGAGATCGGGGGAGTTGGTCCTGCCGGTAACGGCCACACGCAGGAAGCCGGAGACGTCTGCCACGGAGCCGGGATAGGCACCGGGATTGGCCTTGTATTCCTTCATATCGGCGGCAAAGCCGATGTCGGCGGTGACGGCCTTGACCTTGTCGAACCAGACGCCGGCGTCATCGGCAAAGTCGTAGACGGCCAGGAATTTTTCCAGCGCCGTGCGGATGGTGCCTGCGGAGAAGCCCTCCGCAAAGCCCTCGGAGGTGAAATATTCATCGTAGAAGAAGCTCATGTAGGGCTTGACGTCCTTCCAGGTGGCCAGGTCCTTGCGGGGCTTTTTTCCGCCGCGGCCGATGGACAATATGGCCTTGGCATACTCCGGGGCACCCTTCAAAACCCCGGCAAAGTCCGGGTCAAATTCCTCGGCGTATTCCGTGGCCAGAGCATAGACGGTCTCGGCGTCCATGCGGGCAATCTCGTTTTTGGAGACGTCGCACAGCTTGGCGTAGTCAAAGAGGGCACCGGCGGGATTGAGCTTCTTATAGGAGAATTTGAACTCGTCAGAGGAGGCGGCGGGGTTGGCCTTGCGCCAGTCCTCGTAGTTGGAGTTGAGCAGGGTCATGATATACTCGTAGACCGCACGGACGGGGAAGCCCTCCGCCTTGTAATAGGTCAGAGCCAGCTCCGGATCCTTGCGCTTGGACAGCTTGCGCTTGGAGGTGCCGTCCATCTTCATCAGCGGGCCGATGTGGACGTACTTGGGCGTCTTGAAGCCCAGGGCGCGGAAGAGCTGCAGATGGAAGGGCAGGCTTGGGAGCCATTCGTCGCCGCGAACCACGTGGGTCGTGCGCATGAGATGGTCGTCCACCGCGTGGGCGAAATGGTAAGTCGGGATGCCGTCGGATTTCAGCAGCACCTGGTCGATGTCGTTTTCCGTCACCGTCAGGACGCCCTTGACCAGATCGGTGTATTTAAACTGATTCTCAACGGAGCCGGTGGAACGGAACCGCAGAACCCAGGGCTTTCCGGCGTCAAGGGCGGCCTGAATGTCCTCCATGGGACGGTCGCGCCAGACGGCATAGGAGCCATAGTAGCCGAAGTTGACCTTTTTGGCCTCCTGATCGGCGCGCATTTGGGTCAGCTCCTCCTCCGTGCAGAAGCAGGGATAGGCGTCGCCCTGCTGAACCAGCTTTTTCGCGTAGACGTGGTAGATGTCCGCCCGCTGCCGCTGACGGTAGGGACCGTAGTCGCCGCGGTCGCCGTCTTTGGTGGCGCCCTCGTCAAAGCGGATGCCGTAGTGGGCCAGGGTGTCGATGAGCACCTCCACAGCGCCCGCCACCTCGCGCTTGGCGTCGGTGTCCTCCACCCGCAGGAAGAGAACGCCGCCGGTCTGGTGGGCCATACGCTCGGCGACCAGACCCTGGACCAGGTTGCCCAGATGGACAA
>CAMFZO010000204.1 GCA_946006895.1 uncultured Clostridia bacterium
TGAAAAAGTTTCATCAAGAATCCCGTGTGCTGCGCACACTCACATCGTGCTTAAGCACGATGTGCCGTCTCATGCAGAATCTGACGCGCCTTTGGCGCTATAAAAAGGTTTTAAACCTTTTTATCAGATTCTAGTATAACAGGCGGTTCCTGCACGCGGGCGGCTGATAGCCGCCCCTACGGGAGCAGGCAGAAACAGAAAAGACGCCCCTGTCCCATCAAGAGACAGAGGCGTGCTCTGCGGTACCACTCTTGTTCCCCGCCGGCGGCGGGACCCTCGAAACGCGGTAACGGGCGCAGACCGTCCAACCTTACGGCCCGGTCTGAAAAAGCGGGCTTTCCGGCGGAAGCTCCGGGGTGATATTCACACACCACGCGGCTGCCTTGCATCTTCCGGCAGCTTTCTGAAACGCGGAGGGCGTGCTACTCGTCCCCATCAACGCTGATGTAACTGTATGGCGCGGCCTGCCCGCACCGGGATTTTCGGCGCAGGGCAAGGCCCCGGCGTTATTTTTTCGGATCGTAATTCCGGCCGAACTGCAGCTCCTCAAAGATCTTCAGCTTTTCCGGTGACAGCTCCCCGTGCAGACGGCTGCTCTCCGCCTCATCAGCGACAGCCGCCTCCGTCTGCGCAGGCTCCTGCGGCGGCTGGGCAGGCTGTACGGCCTCCAGGCTTTCCTCGATGTGCTGGCCGATCTCCTCGATGAGGGCGTCGGCCTTTTCCTGGGTGGTGGGAGCGGACGGATCCTTGTCAAAATCAAAGGCGCGGCGGACAGGCTCCGACGGCGCGGATACAGGCTCGGGCAGCTCTTTCTCCCGCAGCTCCTGCAGCAGCTCGATCTGGCGCTTCAGACGGCGCTCCATGCCGTCGATGAAGGAACGGCTGGCCTTCTGGGCAGCCTCCAGGCGTTCTTTTTCGCCGCCCACCAGGGCGTCCAGATTGTCCGTCTTGGCTTTGGCGGCTTCCTCGGCCTCCCGGAGCATTTTCGCGCACTGCTTTTCCGTGTCGGCGGTCATCTGCTCGCAGGTCTTCTGGGCCGCCAGGATGGCGCTCTGCATGGAGGCCTCCTGCTTGCGGTATTCCTCCAGCTTTTCCACTAAGATCCGCATCTTGCTTTTCAGCACGGAATTTTCCTTGTAGAGGGTGATATAATCCTCCGTCAGCGGCTCGAGAACATCATCCACTGAGTCCATATCATAGCCGCCGAAGATGGCCTTCTCAAAACTGATTTCCTGAATTTGCTGGGGTGTCAGCATGATGTTCAGCTCCTTATCTGTTTCTGTTGTTCCGACTGCGGCTTAGGCTGCCGCAGCGGGGGGAGGATACTGCGATCAGAAGTAGGTCCCGCTGTTTTCCAGCTCCTCTACCAAATCGCCGACGACGCCGACGTTATAGGGGGTGATGAGGTAGGTGGAAATGGCGATCTTCTTGATCTTGCCGTCCAGAGCGTAGGCGCAGCCGGACAGGAAATCCACCAGGCGGCGGGCAACGTCCTTCTGGGTGGTCTCCAGATTCAGGACCACGGCCTTCTTGTCCCGCAGATGGTCGGCGATCTCGTCGACCTGGTCAAAGCGCTCGGGCTTCACCAGCACCACCTGAAGCTGGGTGCCGGAATTGATATTTACAACACGGCCGACGCCGGTGCGGGAGGCGGTATCCGTCACGGGAGCCGCGGTGCGTCCGTAGGTGGGCGCGGTGCGGCGGGGCGCGGGTTCCGCTTCCTCCTCCTCGTCCATCAGCTCGTCGTCAAAATCATCATAATCATCTTCCGTATCGGAATAGGGGTGGGTCAATTTTCTGAGGTTATCCATCAGTCCCATGGTTGGTCTTCCTTCCTATGTATCATTGATAGTGCCGCGCACCGAAGATCGCAGTGCCGACACGGATCATTGTGCTGCCGCAGGCAATGGCGTCCTCAAAATCGTCCGTCATGCCCATCGACAAAACTTCCATGCTACTATTATGAGGGTTTTTTGTCGTTATGTCAACAGCAATTCTTTGGATTTCCTCAAAAAATCTGCAATTTGAACCGGATTTTTCCGAAATGGGAGGGATCGCCATGAGTCCGCGCAGACGGCAGTGGGGGTAGCGGTCCATAGCCGCCGCCACGGCTTTTGCCTCCTCGGGGGTGAAGCCGGATTTGCTCTCCTCGGCGCCGATGTTGATCTCCAGCAGAATGTCCTGTATCAGGTCCTGCCGCGCCGCCTCCTTTTCGATGCAGGCCAGCAGCTCCACCCGGTCCACGGACTGGATCAGGTCCACCTTTCCCACCACCTGCCGGACCTTGTTGGTCTGCAGATGACCGATGAAATGGACGGGCTTGCCGTCGTAGGCGTGAAGGGCGCTTTTCTGCACCAGCTCCTGCACCCGGTTTTCGCCGCAGCAGTCCACACCGGCGGCGATGGCCTCCCGGACCCGGTCAGCGTCGTTCATCTTCGTCGCGGCGCAGAGCAGGATCTCCCCGGGATCACGCCCGGCCTTTCTCGCGGCCGCGTCCATGCGCCGTCGGATCTCGGCAATGTTTTCTTTTATCATGGCTGTCTCCTTTTGTATCTGTGATAGAGATGTATTTTCGACTTTTATCCGTAGGGGCGGCTATCAGCCGCCCGCGCACAGTGAACAGTGAACAGTGAATGGTGAAAAGTGAATAGTGAAAAGTGAATAGTGAATAGTGAATGACTGAGGTGTCTGCTTCGCAGACAAATTTATAATTCGGCGCACCCGGTGGTCGCGCCCTATGGCCGGTTTACCGAAAGTGCGTTCATGTTTTTCAATCGGGCGCGCAGCGCACACCACACCTGTTCACTCTTCACTTTTCACCGTTCACTGTTCACAAAAAATATTTGAATCGTCT
>CAMFZO010000205.1 GCA_946006895.1 uncultured Clostridia bacterium
ACAGTATTTATATTAAATGAAATAGCTAGGAACTTAGTATCTTTTATACTAGTATAAATTATACCGCACAGACCGTCAGAGTGCAACTTTTTTGCGCCGCATTTTTCTCCGCAGGACGGCGTTATTGCCGCAGGGTCGGCTAATAGCCGCCCGCCAAATACGAAGCTGCACTCCATCGGGCGGCTGATAGCCGCCCCTACGGTCAAGTTCCATATATAGACGTAGGGCACGGCGACTCTGCCGTGCCTTTTTGATCTGTGCGCGGAGCGCACACCGTACTTTTTCACTGTTCATTGTTCACCATTCACTGTTCACCAAAAGCTGATTTTCATTCGTCTGCAATGCAGACACATCAGTCCTTAGCCTTTAGCCCTTAGTTGAAAACGGACTGCTGCAAGTTTTGCAGCAGTCCATTTCTATACTTTATTCTGTAATATTCTCAATGAACCGCATGAGGATGGTGGCTACCTGGGCACGGGTGGCGTTGCCCTGGGGCAGGAGCTTGCCGTCGGAGCCGCCGATGATGCCCCCCGCCACGGTCCACTGCAGCGCCGTCTTTGCGTAGCTGCTGACCTTGCCCGCGTCGGGGAAGCCGCTGAGACTGCCCTGCTTGCCTGTGTCGATGCCCTCTCTCTCACTGTAGCGATAGAGGATCGTCGCCATCTGCTCCCGGGTGATGTTTCCGTTCGGATCAAATCTATTGTCGCCGACACCGCCGACAATGCCGTTTTCCGCCGCCCAAGCAACCGCGTCAATGTACCAGCTTCCGTCCTTTGCGTTGACATCGGTGAAGGTGTTCGTACCCTCCTTCGGCGAGCCCTCATAGCGCCACAGCACCGTCACCAGCATGGCCCGGGTCATGGGCGCGCCGGGAGAGAAGACAAATTCGCTGACGCCGTTCATCAGCCCGTTTTTCAGGACGAAATAGACGCTGGGCGCGAACCAGTCCCCGTCATTCACGTCTGTCATGCCGTCCTTTTTGCCGCAATGGATGCAGTTGCCCTGCCAGGCATTGTATTGATGCCCGTGGGGGTAAAGTGTCACCACCTCACGCGTCGCGCCGCAATCACAGACGGCTTTGACCCAGCCCTTCTCGACGCAGCCGGATTCCCGGAGCTCGACGTGGAAGCCGTGGACGTGGACATTCTTCTCCCACAGGGCGGCGGTGTAGTCCGTCAGCTCCGTCCAGCCGGAGCGTCCCTCGCGGGAATAGAGCTTCAACCCGGGAATGGTACCGTAAGAGACTAAAATATTATAGCCGGCGACGAGAGACGGCGCCTCTCCACAGCAGAAGGCATTCGCGCCCATGGCCGGAGCATCGCCCTCAAAATAGGCGCTCTTCAGCCCGGTGCAGTTATAGAAGGCCGCCTCCCCGATGCTTTTCACCGTGGCGGGAAAGACCGCTGTCTGCAGCGACTCATTTTCGTGAAACGCATAGATGCCCACCGTCTCCACACTCTCGCCCAGGTTGACATAATTCAGGTCGCAGCCGTCAAAGGCAAAATCACCGATGGTCTTGACGTTTTTGCCGAAGGCGATCTCCTGCAGGCCGCTGTTGCGAAAGGCCCGATTGCCGATGGTGACCAGACTGTCGGGGAGAGAGACGATCTTCAGCGAATCGCAGCTTTCAAAGGCACTGTCCTCGATGGTTTCCACGCCCTCGGGGACAATATAGTAGGGCAGCGGTTTGCCATACGGATCCTCCTGCGGTATGTAATGGACCAGGTTCTTCCCGTCAGCCGTGAACAGGCCACCGTCCTTCCGGATCAGGCAGGGATCGTCCTCGGAAAAATGAACGGTGCCCTGATAGTTCAAGGCCCCCGGACTGAGATAGCGCAGGGAGGCGGGGAGATAGACATCAAAGGGTCTCACGAAATCCGTATTGAAGCTCAGGGCGTCAGAGGCCAGGCCCACGGTTCCCTCCTCCACATACACGGACCTGTCTTCCTCATCCATGGACGGAGCCGCCACAAGGAGCAGCCAGCCGTCCAGATAAATGCCGCTCTTCATGCGCACGGTGCAGGAAGTACCGTCAAAGGCCTTCTCGCCAAGAATCCGCAGGCTGTCAGGCAGGTCCACAGAAGTAAGGGACGTACAGAATCTGAACGCTTCGTCACCGATGTAGGTGACCGATTCCGGAATGGTGACGGAGGTCAACGCCTCACAGCCGTAAAAAGAAGACATGAGGATCTTCGTGACAGCAACGCCGTCGATCTCCGCCGGGATTTTCGCCGAGGTCACGGTGCGGTCGCAGAAGTTGATGGCGCCAAGGTCCTTGTCAAAATAGATCATGCCGCCCTCCACCGGGTAGGCAACATCGTAGTTTTCAAAGTAAGCGCTGTAGAGCGCGCTTGCCGATGCCACCGGCAGCACGGAGCACAGCAGCGCCACCGCCAGGCACAGGCAGAGCAGTCGTTTTTTCATGGAAGATTCCTCCTATTTTCTTTCCGGTGTGCAACACACTGTCATTTCTCTACTATTCTACTATAGTAGAAACCAAAAGTCAATAGGGTGCATCCTCTTTTTGACCGTGACGGAAAAAAGGGCAACAAAAAAACCCACCCTATTGGGTGGATTCTTTTGATGTTGGCATTACCTATCTTCCCGTGCAGTCGCCCGCAAAGTATTGTCGGCGCAAGTGAGCTTAACTTCTGTGTTCGGGATGGGAACAGGTGGACCCTCACTGCAATCAATACCAACTAATTCGCGCCGGCAGAAACTGCCGCGCTTGTTTTGCATCTTGCAAGATACGTTACCGGCAGAGGTTTGGCCTTTCCCTTACTCCGCGGTATCAGGGGATATACCCTGAAAACTGAACATGAATGAATCGGAGGTTTGAGTTCTTTGCAAC
>CAMFZO010000206.1 GCA_946006895.1 uncultured Clostridia bacterium
TCTCCCCGAGCCACGTCTGCATCGTCACGCCGGAGCGTCTGGGTCTGTGCGGCGCGGTGAGCTGGCTGGACGCCAAGGCCACCAACGAGCTGGATCCCCAGGGTCCCTGCCAGGTAGTGCCCAAGGAGCGCTGTGTGGACGAAAAGCTGGGCCGCTATGAGGACGTGGACGAGGCCGTCAGCAAGTATTCCCACGGTGCGCTGGAGCACGTGACCCTCTACTCCCTGTTCCAGGATCCCATGACCTCCTGCGGCTGCTTTGAGTGTATCTGCGGCGTGGAGCCCTGCTCCATGGGCGTGGTCATCACCTGCCGCGAGCACGCGGGCATGACGCCTCTGGGCATGACCTTCTCCGAGATGGCCTCCATGACCGGCGGCGGCGTACAGACCCCGGGCTTCATGGGCCACGGCAAGCACTTTATTTCCTCCAAGAAGTTCATCGCGGCGGAAGGCGGCCTGGGCCGTATCGTCTGGCTGCCCAAGCTCCTGAAGGATCAGATGCGCGAGAAGCTGGACGCGGCGGCGCTGGAGCTTTACGGCGTGGAGAATTTTACCGACATGATCGCCGACGAAGACGTCTGCACCGAAGATCCGGAGCAGCTCCTGGCGTTCCTCAGCGAGGTCGGCCACCCCGTCCTCGGCATGGAACCCTTCGATATGTGATAACGATAAAAAACGGGCAGCGATGCTGCCCGTTTTTTGCTTTTTCATTGCTGATAACGAACTGTTGCAGGGGCGGCACCCGTAAAGGGAGCGCCGCATCCGTAAGGCTCGTACCTCGCCAACGGCTGCGCAGCTATCAGCCGCCCGGAATAACCGGCATCACCGCAGCGACCGGATGACCTGCGGCAGGGCCTCGGCAAAGGCATGGATCTCCGCCTCCGTGGTTTCGTTGGAGAGGGACACGCGGATGGAGCCGTCGATATGCTCCGGCCGGACGCCCATGGCCTGAAGCACGTGGCTGCGGTGGCCCTTGCTGCAGGCGCTGCCTGCCGACACGCAGAAGCCCCGGTCCTGCAGGGCGTTGATAAGACCCTGAGAGCGCAGTCCGGCCACGGCCAGATTGACGATATGGGGCGCCTCCTGTGCGCCCAGCAGGGTCACGCCGTCCAGGGCCGAAAGCCGCTCACGCAGCAGCGTTTTCAGCCGGTTTTGCTCGGCGATGTCCGCCATGCGCCCGGGCAACTGAGCTGCACAGGCGGCGGCAAAGCCCGCGATCATGGGCAGATTCTCCGTGCCGCTGCGAAGGCCGCCCTCCTGTCCGCCGCCGTGGATCAAGGCCGGCAGGTTGTTGGCCATGTAGAGCGCGCCCACGCCCTTGCCCGCGTGGACCTTGTGGCCGGACACGGAGATCAGGTCCGCGCCCAGGGTGGCGGCGCGGAAGGGCACCTTGAAGAAGCCCTGGACCGCATCGGTATGGAACAGGGCGTTGGGACACAGGCGGTGGGTGAGCCGCGCCATTCTTTCAATGGGCATCACCGCGCCGGATTCGTTGTTGACCATCATGATGCTGACTAAGATGGTGTCCGGGCGCAAAGCGCTCTGCAAAGCCTCCGCCGTGACGCGGCCCAGAGGATCGGGCTGCAGGTAGGTCACGTCGAAGCCCCGTTCCTCCAGCTTTTTCATGGGATGGAGCACCGCGTGATGCTCCACGGCGGTGGTGACGACGTGCCTGCCCCGCTTGCCGAGGCGCTCAATGGCGGAGAAGATGGCCCAGTTATCAGACTCGGTGCCGCCGGAGGTGAAAAAGACCCGCTCTGTCGGCGCACCCATGGCCTCGGCCACCTGCTGCCGGCAGCGGCGCAGGAGCCGCGATGCCTCCACGCCCAGGTGGTATTGGGCGCTGGGATTGCCCCAGTCCTCTGTCAGGGTTTTTGTGACGGCCTCCACTGCCTCCTTGCAGGGCTTTGTGGTGGCGGCGTTGTCCAGGTAGATCATAGGTTTCCTCCGGGTGCAGCAAGTAAACAGTGAACAGTGAATGGTGAATAGTGAACAGTGAATGGTGAATAGTGAATGGTGAATAGTGAATAGTGAATAAGTAGGGGCGGCTATCAGCCTGTTGAATCAGCGGCTCTGTCATCGCGTGCGAAGCACGCTCGCCAATCGCCTTGATTCTGCCACTCCTTTTTGCTCGCTGTATCCGCCACTGGCGGCGCTCGCAAACGTCCCCGCCCGCCAATGACGAAACTGCCTCCAATCGGGCGGCTGATAGCCGCCCCTACAGTGGATGTGTGTTTTTATCGTAGGGCACGGCGACTCTGCCGTGCCGTTTTTTATTCGTCTGCGCAGCAGACACCTCCGTTATTCACTATTCACTTTTCACCGTTCACTGTTCACAAAAATTTAAATCGTGCGCGGAGCGCACACCTCAGTCATTCACCCTTAGTCCTTAGCCCTTAGTCAAGAAGCTGCCTGCGGCAGCTTAGGGCGGACAGAGGTCTGTTGCGGTGCCCGAAATTTGCGCGCCGCACGAACGGCGGCTTCAAATTTCGACCGCTGCCACTCCTTTTTGCTCGCTGTATCCGCCACCGGCGGCGCTCGCAAACGTCCCGTCCGCCCCTACAAAAGCCCTTAGTCCTTAGCCCTTAGTCACAAGGCTGCCTTCAGCAGCCTGCGGGCGGCTGATAGCCGTCCCTACAAGGGAAAACACGTTGGTTCATCAGCAAGAGGACAGCCCCTTTCGGGGCTGTCATTTCTTTATTTCCTTATTTCTTCTTCAGGGCCTCGCGAATCTTCTCGCAGATACCCTCCGGCGTCAGGCCGTAGGCCTCCAGGACGGCGGCTGCCGTACCGCTGCGGCCGAATTCATCGTTGACACCGTGG
>CAMFZO010000207.1 GCA_946006895.1 uncultured Clostridia bacterium
CGGTACGGCGGAGATCTTACAGGGCGGACTGGTCAAGCCGGAGGACGTGCCCCGGTTTGCCGGGAACATCTACCGGGAGACCCAGCGCCTGACCAGCCTGGTCAACGACATTCTGGAGCTGTCGCGGCTGGAGGAGACCTCCCTGCCGGAGGAGACAAAGCCGGTGGACCTGCTGGCTCTGTCAACCGAGGTGGCCGAGCGTCTGGCCGGTCAGGCGGCGGAAAAGCACGTCACCGTCCGCGTGGAGGGGACACCGGAGACCGTCTGCGGCTCCCGGAAGATTCTGGACGAGATGGTCTATAACCTCTGCGACAACGCCATCAAGTATAACCGGGACGGCGGCAGCGTCACCGTCTCCGTGACCCGGGAGGCAGGCAGCGCGGTGCTGACGGTGCGCGATACGGGCATCGGCATCCCTAAAGACGAGCTGCCGCGCATTTTCGAGCGGTTTTACCGGGTGGACAAGAGCCACTCCAAGGAGATCGGCGGCACGGGTCTGGGCCTTTCCATCGTCAAGCACGGCGCAAAATATCACAACGCCGCCGTGGCCGTGGACAGCGAGCTGTCCGTCGGCACCACCTTCCGGGTGCGCTTCCCGTTGGGGGAGACCCCGCCGACGCAGGAACGCCGTCCGCGGTACCCGGAGAAAGCGTAGGGGCGGCACCCGTAAAGGGAACGCCGCATCCGTAAGGCTCCTTTGTCGCCAACGGCTGCGCAGCCGACTCTGTCCACCCACGGGAGGTACTTTCGTAGACCCTCGTAGGGGCGGCTATCAGCCGCCCGAACGAATCAGATTCGTATTTTGCGGGCGGCTGATAGCCGCCCCTACGGCAAAACGACAAATCGTGCGTAGGGCACGGCGACCCTGCCGTGCCGATATTTCTCTTCCGTCTGCGAAGCAGACACATCAGCCATTCACCCTTAGCCCTTAGTCATGAAGCTGCTTTTGGCAGCTTAGGGCGGACAGAGTCGTCCGCCCCTACGAAAGCCGTTTGAACTGCAAAGAATCTATTTTATACGTGTTTATATAGGAGGTTTTATATGCCTGCTGTCAATGACATCCATCGTTTTCTTCAGACCCTCGCGCCGGAGGAAACGGCGGAGGACTGGGACCACGTCGGCCTGCTCTGCGGACGCTCCGACCGGGAGGTCCGCCGGATCCTGGTGGCGTTGGACCCCTTCCGCGCTGCCTGTGAGGAGGCCAGGGATCGGGACTGCCAGCTGCTTCTGACCCACCATGCGGCCATCTGGGAGCTGAACGCCGTTAACGACCAAACGGAGCAGGGCCGCTGTCTGCTGTTCCTGATCGAAAACGGCATTGCCGCCCTCAACGCCCACACCAATCTGGACGTGGCCCCCGGCGGCGTCAACGACTGCCTGGCGGCAAAGCTGGGCCTTGGGGAGGTCCATGTGATCCATCCCGCCGGAACGGATGCCCAGGGCAGACCCTACGGACTTCTGCGGGGCGGAACGGTGCCCGAAACGGCGGCGGCGGACTTCGTGCGGCAGGTCAAGGCGGCCCTCCGCTGTCCCGGTGTGCGCTATGTGGACGGCGGCAGGCCCGTCTGCCGGGTAGCTGTCGGCGGCGGAGGCTGCTCCGGCGCGCTGCAGGAGGTCGCCGGCGCCGGCTACGACACCTTTGTCACCGCCGACTGCAAATACAACGCCTTCCACGACGCCCAGGCCCTGGGCGTGACCCTCATCGACGCCGGACACTTTGAAACGGAAAACCCGGTCTGTGCCTGGCTGGCGGAACAAGTGGCTGCCGCCTTCCCGGACGTGGAGGTTTTCCTCTCCCAACGTCACGGAGACTGCATCAAATTCGTATGACAGAGATACAAAAAACTGCCCGGACCGTTTTGGCCCGGGCAGTTGCCTTATAAATTTAAATCTTGCATTACAGCATCAGGCGGTAGATGGCCGTCACATCCTCTTCCTGCAGCGGGACAAAGCCGTTCATGACGCCGCCCTCTCCGTTGCCGTAGCAGGCGGTGTGGGCAAGCTGCGGAATATCCTCTTCTCTGGCGCCCAATTCGGCAAAGCTTTTCGGCATCCCGATGGAGGACAGGAATTGCCGCAGGGCTTCGATCCCTTCCTTTGCCGTGCGCTTCGGATCGGCGTAATCCATGGAGCAGCCCCATACACGGCAGGCGACCTGCGCAAACCGCATGACGTCGTGGTCCAGATTGTAGGTAAACACCGCCGGCATGGACACCGCAAGCCCAGCGCCGTGGGCGCAGTCGTAGAGAGCGGAAAGCTCATGCTCGATGTTATGACTGCTCCAGTCCTGGTCGCGGCCCACACCGCAGGAATTGTTGTGGGCCAGCATCCCCGCCCACATGATGTTGGCGGCTGCTTCATAATTGCCGGGATCCTCCATGATGCGGCGGCCCTCGTGGATCACGGCCAGCATCAGCCCTTCGATCATGCGGTCGGTCACCTCCACCTCCGTGGTGTTGGTGAGATAGCGCTCATACAGATGGGCCAGAATATCGGTAATCCCGCAGGCCACCTGATAGGGCGGAAGGGTCAGCGTCAGCTCCGGGTTCAGAATGGAGAATTTCGGACGCAGGACGTCACTGTTGGTGCTGCGCTTCAGCATACCGTCTTCCCTGGTGATGACCGAGCCGGAGGAGCCCTCGCTTCCCGCCGCGGAAATGGTAAGAATGGTGCCCACCGGAAGGGCTTTGGTGACTGCCTCTTTGCCGTCATAAAAATCCCAGAAGTCGCCGTCATACAGGGCTCCGGCGGCAATGGCCTTGGAGCTGTCTCTTATACACATCTGACGCTGCCGACGAAGGCTTAGGT
>CAMFZO010000208.1 GCA_946006895.1 uncultured Clostridia bacterium
GTGCCCTACGGACACGAAACGAGCTTTCACTGTAGGGGCGGCTATCAGCCGCCCGCGAGAGGACGCGGACTTCTTGTTCAGTGAACAGTGAACGGTGAAGAGTGAATAGTGAATAACGGAGGTGTCTGCTGCGCAGACGAATTAAAATAACGGCACGGCAGAGTCGCCGTGCCCTACGGCTATGAACGCACCCCACTGTAGGGGCGGACGACCCTGTCCGCCCACAGGAGGCACTTTCGCAGACCCTTGTAGGGGCGGCTATCAGCCGCCCGCCAATGACGAAACTGCCTCCCATCGGGCGGCTGATAGCCGCCCCTACTTATTCACTATTCACTATTCACTATTCACTATTCACTATTCACTGTTCACTATTCACTGTTCACTATTCACTATTCACTATTCACTATTCACTGTTCACTGAAAATACAACCATTTCTATAGGCAGGCTTCTGAAAACTGCCGCAATAAGAAAGACAGGAGGAATACTATGGAACATTATGTAAACTTTGCGGTGGAGAAGACCATGGAATTACTGGCCATCGACAGCCCCACCGGCTACACCCGGGCGGCGGAGGACTTCGTTCTGCGGGAATTTTCCGCCCTGGGCTACAGCGCCCAACGCACGGTAAAGGGCGGCATCCTCATCGACCTGGGCGGCAAAAACGCCGACGACGCCCTGCTTTTGGAGGCCCACGCCGACACCCTGGGCGGCATGGTTGCCGAGATCAAGGGCAGCGGCCGTCTGCGCATCGTCAACGTCGGCGGCCTCAACGCCAACAACACCGAGGCGGAAAACTGCCGCGTGGTGACTAAATTCGACGGCGTGTATGAGGGCACGCTGCAGCTCTGCAACGCCTCCCTCCACGTCAACGGCGACTACGGCTCCACCCAGCGCAAATGGGACACGGTGGAGGTGGTTCTGGACGAGCCGGTCGGCAGCGCCGACGATGTGAAAAAGCTGGGCATCAGCGTGGGCGATTTCGTCTGCTTCGAGCCGCGCACCCGCCTGACGAAAAGCGGCTACATCAAGAGCCGCTTCCTGGATGACAAGCTCTCCGTGGGAATTCTGCTGGGCTTTGCCAAGTACCTCCGGGACGAGGGCCTCACGCCGGAGCGCCGGGTCTATGTCCATGTGACGGTCTATGAGGAGGTGGGCCACGGCGGCGCGGCCTCCGTACCCGCAGGCGTCACCGAGGCCATCTCCGTGGACATGGGCTGTGTGGGCGAAGGCCTGCAATGCACCGAGCATCAGGTCTCCATCTGCGCCAAGGATTCCGGCGGCCCCTATTCCTACGAGGTGGTGCAAAAGCTCATCGCGGCGGCCAAAAAGGAAAAGGCCGACTACGCCGTGGACATCTATCCCCACTACGGCTCCGACGTGGAGGCCACCTTGTCCGCGGGCCATGATCTGCGCCACGGGCTCATAGGCGCGGGCGTCTACGCCTCTCACGGCTATGAGCGCAGCCACGTCGACGGCGTGCGCAACACCCTGCTGGTTTTGAAGGGGTACCTGTTCTGATGAAGCGGAAATATTGGCTGAAGGCCCTGATCCTGGGCGGGCTGGGGGCATTTTTGTACTTCGTTTTTTACGCCTACACCTTCACCGGTCTGCTGCTCATGGCCTGCGCGGCGGTGGTGCTGGTATTCGGCCTGGTGGACCGCCTGCGCTTGGTGCTTCCCGTCTCCATGACCATTGTCCGCCACCTCCTGCGCACGGTGGTGAGCCTGGTCGTGCTGGCGGCGGTGGTCACCGGCGTCTGGATCGCAGCGGCCTGTGACGGCGCGGAGGATCCCCAAGCGGACTATGTGATCGTCCTGGGTGCCGGTGTCAACGGTACAGCGCCCAGCATATCTCTCCGGGAGCGTCTGGAGGCGGCGAAAGCCTATCTGGAGAAATATCCTCAGACCATCGCGGTCCTCTCCGGCGGTCAGGGCGACCGGGAGAACATCACCGAGGCCCAGTGTATGTACAACTGGCTGACGGAAAACGGCATCGACCCCGGGCGTCTGCGCAAGGAGGAACAGGCCACCACCACAGAGGAGAACATCCGCTATTCCCTGGACCTGCTGGAGCAGGAGACCGGCACCCGCCCGGACACCGCCGCCGTGGTTTCCAGCGCCTACCATCTGCGCCGGGCGTCGCTGCTGGCACGGCGGGAGGGACTGACCATGCTGGGCGTTCCCGCGTCTACGCGTCACCCGCTCTTTTTCTGCAATATGTTCCTCCGGGAGATCTGCGGCGTCTGGTACACGCTGGTCTTCGGATGAAAAACCATGGAGCCGATGTGCGTTGGCTCCATGGGTTTTTGCCTGGGGGTAGTCGTCCCGCAACCGTAGAGGCGGGCGAACCTGTCCGTCCAGGTACGCAGCATCAATATTTGCGCGTAGGGGCCGGCGTCTCTGACTGTTGAATCAGCGGCTCTGTCATCGTGTGCAAAGCACACTCGCCAATCGCCTTGATTCTGCCACGCACCGGCAAGCGGTATGCCCGCATCCGTAAGGCTCGTTCCTCGCCAACGGCTGCGACACCTTTTTGCTCGCTTCTCCCGCCACAGGCGGCGCTCGCAAACGTCCCGGCCCAAAACAATTTTGGAACTCGATGTTCCAAAAACGTTCCCGTTCGTCGGCTGCTTCTTTACTGAAAATTTGCCCATCGAGGTCAAATTTTCAGTCGGACTGTCCGGGAGGCCAGTCCCTACGGGTGCGGAGGTTTTTGAGCGGCACGCCAGGGTCGGCGTGCCCTACGAACGCTTCGTTGGAAGTGCG
>CAMFZO010000209.1 GCA_946006895.1 uncultured Clostridia bacterium
CCTAAGCCTTCGTCGGCAGCGTCAGATGTGTATAAGAGACAGGATGTACTCAATATTGTTCTTGCTCTGCAAAAGCTGAATCAGCTTTTCTTCCCCGGTGAGGAAGGCCAGATTCTGCACCACGGTGACCTTTTTGCAGATGTCCGCCAGCAAAACGACCTCCTGCAGGGCCGTGTTGCCGCCGCCGATGACGGCCACATGCTGGTCCTTATAAAAGGCCCCGTCACAGACGGCGCAGAAGGAGATACCGTTGCCGATGAACTCCTCCTCTCTGGGGAGGTTCAGTCTGCGGTGCCTTGCACCGGCGGCAATGATAACAGACCGCGCTTCATAGCGGCCCGCCTCACCGACAACGGTCTTGACCTCGCCGTCCAGGACCTCCGTCACCGTGTCCATGTCGATCTCGGCGCCCAGCGCCATAGCCTGCTCCAACATCCGCTGGGCAAGCTCATTGCCGCTGATCTCCTGGAAACCGGGATAGTTTTCCAGCCTAGGTGAGAAGGTGACCTGTCCACCGAAGGTGTCCTTTTCCAGCACCAGGACGGATTTTCCCGCACGGCGGGCATAAACGGCGGCAGTCAGTCCGGCAGGTCCGGCGCCCACAATGATGATATCGTACATAGTTTACCTCACTTTGCCGGAAACAGATTCTTCGTCAGGCTGAGCCTGACGAAGAATGACCGGTAGAATCAGTTGGAATGTGCCTCTGCAAAAGCGCGGATGTTGGAGGGGTTCTCCACACGGCTGATCTCCATGCCGCCGTCCATAATGAGCAGGGTCGGAGCCTGGCGGACGCCGTATCTTCTGGCGGCCTCGGGATCCACATCCACCACCACGGTCTCATAGGCCAGACCCGCGTTGCTGAGGAATTTTTTGGCCATGACACACTTGGGACAGGTAGAGGTGGTAAAGAGGACCAGCTTGCCGTTGACTTCCTTGGTCCCGGCAGGTGCCGCAGCCTCTTTCTCGGCGGAAGCGGCCTGGTCGCCGAAGCGCTTGTTTATAGAGCCTGCAACGTCATAGACCTTGCGGTCCTTGAATTCCTGAGCCTTGCCGTCGTTGAAGTTCTGCACCGGGCGGTAATAGCCGGTGATGCGGCTGTAGACCTCGGTAGCCTTTCCGCAGATGGGGCAGGTATAGACCTCGCCGGTGATATAGCCGTGCTCTCGGCAGACGGAATAGGTGGGAGACAGGGTGTAGTAGGGCAGGCGGTAGTTCTCAGAGATCTTACGCACCAGGTTCGCGGCTGCTTTCCAGCTCGGCAGCTTCTCGCCCAGGAAGGCGTGGAACACCGTGCCGGAGGTATAGAGTGTCTGGAGCTCGTCCTGCACGTCCAGGGCGGAGAAAATATCCTCGGTGTAGCCGACGGGCAGGTGAGAGGAGTTGGTGTAGTAGGGAGTCTCTCCCTCCTTGGCGGCGGTGATAATGTCGGGGAAATCCTTCTTGTCGTGCTTTGCCAGACGGTAGGTGGTGGACTCGGCAGGCGTTGCCTCCAGGTTATACAGGTCGCCGTACATCTCCTGATAGTCCGACAGACGCTCACGCATATGGTTAAGAACCTCAATGGTAAACTGCTGGGTCTCCTTGTGGGTCATGTCCTTGCGCAGCCACTTGGCGTTGAGGCCCACCTCATTCATGCCGATCAGGCCAAGGGTGGAGAAGTGGTTGTCAAAGGTGCCCAGATAGCGCTTGGTGTAGGGATAGAGGCCCTCGTTCATCAGGCGGGTGATGACATCGCGCTTGATCTTCAGGGACCGGGCCGCCACATCCATCAGATGGTCCAGACGCTTATAGAATTCCTCCGGCGTGGCGGAGAGGTAGGCGATCTTCGGCATATTGATGGTGACGACACCGACAGAGCCGGTGGATTCGCCGCTGCCGAAGAAGCCGCCGGACTTTTTCCGCAGCTCACGCAGGTCCAAACGCAGACGGCAGCACATGGAGCGCACGTCGCTGGGCTGCATATCGCTGTTGACATAGTTGGAGAAATAGGGAGTACCGTACTTGGCGGTCATCTCAAAGAGCAGCTTGTTGTTTTCCGTCTCGGACCAGTCAAAGTCCTTGGTGATGGAATAGGTGGGAATGGGATACTGGAAGCCGCGGCCGTTGGCGTCGCCCTCGATCATGACCTCGATAAAGGCGCGGTTGACCATGTCCATCTCGGCCTTGCAGTCCTTGTATTTGAAGGGCATCTCCTTGCCGCCGACGATAGCGGGAAGCTCTGCCATGTCATCGGGGACGGTCCAGTCCAGGGTGATGTTGGAGAAGGGTGCCTGAGTGCCCCAACGGGAGGGGGTGTTGACGCCGTAGACGAAGGATTCCACACACTTCTTTACCTGATCATAGCTCAGGTTGTCCACCTTGACAAAGGGCGCCAGATAGGTGTCAAAGGACGAGAATGCCTGGGCTCCGGCCCATTCATTCTGCATGATGCCCAGGAAGTTGACCATCTGATTGCACAGGGAGGCCAGGTGCTTGGCCGGTGCGGAGGTGATCTTGCCGGGAACGCCGCCCAGGCCCTCCTGGATCAGCTGACGCAGGGACCAGCCAGCGCAGTAGCCGGTGAGCATGGACATATCATGGATGTGCATATCGCAGTTTTTGTGAGCGTTGGCGATCTCGTCGTCGTAGATCTCACTGAGCCAGTAGTTGGCGGTGATGGCTACGGAGTTGGACAGAATCAGACCGCCGACAGAGTAGG
>CAMFZO010000210.1 GCA_946006895.1 uncultured Clostridia bacterium
TACTCAGGGACCTCGCTCTGCGGGGTGATGGGATAACCGAAGAAGCAGTCGCAGCCGGCGCGGATAGCAGCCTCGGCGATGGCTTCATTACCTTTCCAAAGTTCCTTTGCCACGAATAACGACCTCCTTCTCAGAATTTTTCAACGGTGATGATGGAATCGGGGCAAATCTTCGCGCAGCTGGCGCAGCCGATGCACTGCTCCATGTCCGACACTGTGGCGGGGTGGTAGCCCTTGCGGTTGATGGTCTCGTGGTCAATGATGACGATGTGCTTGGGACACACGGTGGTGCACAGCTCGCACCCTTTGCAGCGGTCGGAATTGAATGTGACTTTCGCAGACATAGTAGTGTGATCCTCCTTCCCCTTCTGTCGTGGTCATTCCCACGGTTTTTTCATTTTAATAGTGATCGGAAACACGGTTTCCGGCAAATCGGACAAGGCTGAAACAAATTTTTCCTCGGCAACATGGCAGAGGACGGGGATACCGGTCTCTTTGGACACCTCCGCCGCCAGGGCCGCGCCCTTGCGGATCTCGTCCTCGGTGGTCTCGCCGCAGAGATGGGTGTTGTTCACGATGCCGGTGCAGGCCAGGCCGGTGGTGGCCTCGATGCCCCGGAGATAGGAGATGGCTTTCTCCCGGTCCCGAACCTCCGGCCGGTTGGCGTTGAGCACATAGATCAGCTGATAGTCCTCCTGGACGATCTTAGGCTGGAACCGGGCCAGTACCCGGGCGCCCACGGGGTCACCGCCGATATCCAGCACGCCCCGGAGACTGCGGTCCTCCAGAATGGTCAGCAGTTCCGCCGGCAGGGCGGGAACATCGGCGTCGGAACAGGCCTGGGAGGAGGAGATCAGACGGACGCCGGCTTCCTCCAGCAGACTCCTCCGCTCTCTGGACCGAAAATAAGGATTCACGATATCCAGGTCGGCCAGTATCACGGAGGTACCCTCCCCAGCCATGGCCAGGGCCAGATTCACCGCGAATTCTGTTTTACCGGTGCCGTAGTGGCCGGTAATAATGGAAACACGGTGGGAACAAACCGCTGAAGCAAGCAAGGAAACACCTCCCAGAAAAACGTTGTATTATTTTTATATATGTTGTATGATGTCATTGTATACCTATGATGGTATGATGTCAAGAGCCACTTGTTTTTTTGTAAAAGACGAATTATATTATTAAGGAAGAGTTTACAGCACGGAGGCACATATTATGGCTGAAATCAGAAAAACAAAGCTGTCGGAGCAGACTGCCGACCGCCTTTATGAAATGATCGTGGATGAGCAGCTTTACGCTCCGGGCAGCAAGCTACCGAATGAGAATGAGCTCAGCGAAGCTTTGAAGGTCAGCCGCACCACCTTACGGGAAGCAATCTCCTTCTTAGTGGCACAGGGCGTTCTTGAAATTCGCCGGGGCAAGGGTACCTTTGTCAGCGAAGACCTGCCCGCCGCCGGTTTGGACCTGACCAGCCTGGCGGGACTCCGCTCCCGGGTGCGGGCGAAGGACCTGTTTGAGATGCGGCTGATTTTTGAGCCGGCCACCGTGGCCCTGGCCTGCCTGCGGGCGACGGACGATGAGCTGGCCCAGATTGAGAAGAAGGCCCGGCGGATGGAGCGCATTGCTGCGGAGGGTGGTGACTGGCCCCTGGCGGACCAGGAGTTCCACTGGGCCATCATCAAGGCGTCCCACAATGAATATATGCGGCGGCTGTACCCCATTATCAACAGCGCCGTCAACGAAATCTTGCAGATTTCTAAGAACCGGCAGCATATGCAGGATATTGCTGTCAGTGACAACCGGCTGATTCTGGACTTTTTGCTGAAACGGGACGAAGCAGGCGCCCGTCACGCAATGAGCATTCATATGAAGCACCTGATCAACACGCTGCAAGACTGAAAAGGGGAAAGCGCAATGAGCGGGCGGCAAAGGCACCCGCTCATTTATATATAAATTAAGATACCGCAAAAAAACGATGCTTTCCGCAAAGAGCCCTGATGGAAGGGTTGATAAAAAATGGACGAACATAAAGACAAACTGCATAAAAAATGATTGCGATTTTTGGATACAGTGCACATGAATATTGGCAAAATATGGGAAAATAGTTGCTATAATCCACAATTTTTATTGACTTATTCACAAATTGTACACAAATTTAAACGAACCCTCTTAACAAAAACGAACAGAGCGTGTATAATACCAGTTGAAGAGTGAGGATATGTCCTTTTTTGGAAGGAGAGGAGAATGCTGCCCATGGAAATGACCCTGCAGGAACGGCTGGATAAGCTGCTGAACGCCTATTCGCATTACTATGATATTGCCCGGGATGTGACGGTGGAAGGCGGCAGTTTTCCCGCGACGGCGTTTTATTATCTTCGGGATGAGAATTACCTCATCACTAAGAAGCACGTGCTCAATGCCGTCGAGAACCATGAGTATGTCTACTTTTATCTGACGGAGCATCTGGATGTCGAAACGCTGCAAAAGCAGATTGACCTGTCCAGAGAGGCCGGTATGGGCAACATCAAGCCCAACAGAGAGCACATGTCCTCCTTTGTGACCCTGGTGATTCTGGCGGACACCATTGACCCGGAGGCGAAGAAGCTCATCAAAAAGACCCGCTTCCGCAAAAACTTTCGGCTGGCACTCCATGGCTGGATGGAGTATCACATAGCAGCAATGGAAAT
>CAMFZO010000211.1 GCA_946006895.1 uncultured Clostridia bacterium
ATTTCACACGAATTGGACAAAAACGGACAAAATCCGCCGCGCAGAGCCGGTATTCCACCCCGTCAAAAAGCCCCTCCAGCGCCAGTTTGTGGCTGTCGCCGTGGAGATGTCCGTAGCAGCAGAGGGTAACACCGTAGCGCTTCAACAGCGCCAAAATTTCAGGACATTCATAGCCGCTGTACCGGGGCGGATAGTGAAGAAAGCAGTATTTTTCCCGTTCCCCAGCCGCTTTTAACGAGGTTTCCAGGCGGATCAGCTCCCGCTTGAAGATCTTGTCGTTGTGACTGCCCAGAGCCGCATCCTCCTCAAAAAACCATCCTCTGGTGCCGCAGATGGCGATTTCCTCATACTCATAGGCGTTGTTGTTCAGGACATACATATCCGAAAAGCCGTTTTCCTCGCAAAATTTGTAGAATTTCGTCGCCGTGGTCCACCAATAATCGTGATTACCCTTCAGGATGATCTTTCTGCCCGGAATGGCGTTGATAAAGGCAAAGTCCTCTCTGGCCGCCGGCAGGTCCATAGCCCAGGACAGGTCGCCCAGCAGGACGGTAGTATCCTCTGGCCCGATGACGGAGAGGCCCTGGCGGAGCTTCTCCACATAGCCGTTCCACGCGCCGCCAAAGACGTCCATGGGCTTATCGGAGCCAAAGGACAAATGCAGATCGCCGATGGCATAGAGGGCCATCCGAACGCCTCCCTTCAAAAAAGATGGAGCAGATTGGTGTAGAAAATGCGGTCGAGCAGCGCTTCCTCATAGCCCTGCCCGCGCAAAAACTCATAAAAACCGGTAAAATCCGACAGGTCGGAAAAGCCGCCCGCCAATGTTTCACAGCCGTCCAAATCGCCGCCGATAGCCACATGATCCTCCCCGCAGAGCCGGAGCATATGCTCCAAATGCCGCTGCAATACGGAAAAATCGGCGTTTTCACCCAAAAACGGCGGGAACAGATTCAGCCCCACCGTGCCGCCGCTTTCCGCAACGGCGCGGAGCTGATCGTCCGTCAGATTGCGGGTATGCTCACACAGCGCACGGCAGTTGGAATGGCTGGCGAGGATGGGCCGCCGGGAAACCCTGATCAGATCCCAAAACGCCTGTTCGGACAGGTGGCTGACATCGATCAGAATTTCGAGGTCCTCCGCAGCTCTGACAAACTCCGCACCACGGCGTGAAAGCCCCTGGGAGGAAGCGTGGCAGCCTGCCAGAGCATTGTCGGCGTTCCAGGTCAGGGTGGTCGTGACAAAGCCCTCCGTCCTCAGAAACGCAAGCCTTGCCGGGTCACAGCCGATGACCTCCGGCCCCTCGACGGACAGCAGAGCAGCAATTTTCCCTTTTTCATTTAGCGCCACGACTTCCTCCGCCGTGGCTGCAAAAGCGATACGGTCTGCGTTCTTTTGAACCTCCTGCCGCAGCTTTTTCAGCGGCAGAGTCAACATTTCCTCCACGTTGGAGGGCGCGGCCACGCTGCAACCGGCATAGCTGCAAAAAGCAAACACCTGCGCGTAAGCCCGGAAAGCAGACGCCTTTCCAAGGTCGATATGGCAGGTGTTTTGCGAAAGCTGTTCCCCACGGCGCCAAAGCTCGTAAGCCGTATCGCAGTGTCCGTCAAAGAAACGAATCCGATTCAAAGGCATCCTCCCAATGCCGGAGCACCGGCTTTTTTGTGGCAAGCCCCTCGGGGGCATAGACCTCGATCACGTCAAAGCGAGGCTGCTTTTCCGTCTTGTGCTGGGCAAGATACATCGCTGCAGTCTGTCGCAGGCGCTCCTGTTTGCGCCGGTCAACAAATTCCATGGCCTCGGCAAATTTCGCGCTTTTACGCAGCTTGACCTCGACAAAAGCCAGGAACTTCTTGTTCTCCGCGATAATGTCGATCTCACCAAAACGGCAGCGGTAGTTGACGCCGACGATCTCATAGCGCTTTTTCTGCAGATATTCCGCCGCGAGGCTCTCGCCCCAAGGCCCCAGCAGATCAGTTGCCATAGAATTTCTTCAAAAAGGTTCGGCGGTGGATGGGGCATGGGCCATATTCCCGCAGGGCGTCATAATGGGCGCGGGTGCCGTAGCCCTTATGTACGGCAAAGCCGTATTGGGGATAGAGGGCATCCTGCTCCTCCATAAAGCGGTCACGGGTGACCTTAGCCAAAATGGAGGCGGCGGCGATATTAGCGCTGAGACTGTCGCCCTTAACAATGGTACGCACGGGAATCTCGCCGAAGTCCGGTTCCCGGTTACCGTCCACCAGCGCAAGGTCAGGTGTTACGGCAAGCTGCTCAACGGCGCGGCCCATAGCCAGAAAAGTCGCCTGCAGAATGTTGATCTCGTCGATGGTCTTTTCATCCACCAAGGCAATGCCGTAGGCAACCGCCTGCTCCACGATCACATCGTACAGCGCACGGCGGCGGGCATCAGACAGCTTTTTGGAGTCGTTCAAGCCCTCGATCTCCAAGTCCGTCGGCAAGATCACGGCAGCGGCACAGACAGGTCCTGCCAGAGGACCTCTGCCGGCCTCATCCACGCCGCAGATCAGAGAAAAGCCCTCCGCAAGGGCAGCGTGTTCATACTTCCAAAGCTCACTCATAGTCTTTCCTCAATCCGGCGTGAAGCTCAGACGCTGCCGCAGACCATCGACCACCAGGTCGTAGA
>CAMFZO010000212.1 GCA_946006895.1 uncultured Clostridia bacterium
GCTATATCATGTCTGCCCGCGGCGAAAAGGATTGCAAAAGCGATCCCGCTAAGGAAAACTCCATTCTCAGCTATATCTACGCGCATTCCTCCGACAAACTGACGCTGGCCTCAGTAGCAGAGGTCTTCTTCATTTCGGAATCAACGCTGTCCAAGCAGATTTCCGAAATGACAGGATCGACCTTTAAGAAGCTGCTGAACAATATTCGCATCGAAAAGGCCTCCGACTATTTGATCTATACCGACATGACCCTGGACGAAATTGCAAATCTGGTGGGCTTTGTAGACGCCTCCCACATCTCAAAGCATTTTGTTTCAAAAGTCGGCGTCACCCCCATGAATTACCGAAAAATATACAGCAAGGCAACCTCGAAGTACACCCGCTCTACTAAGGACATCGCCTTCGCTGTTACAGATTATCTTTATAAAAACTATGAGACCGAGAAGCTCACCGCAAGCCATGTAGCCTCCCAATTTGGCGTGTCCGTCACGGAGCTGAACCGTCTCCTGCTGTACTACTCTGAAAAGAATTTCGAAACTCTGCTGAACTTCATCCGGATCAACAAAGCGTGTGAATTGCTGGCGTCCACGGAATACCTGGTGATCGACGTCGCGGTGGCGGTGGGGTACAGTAACGTCAAGACCTTCAACATGAACTTCTTGAAGTGCAAGGAAATGACCCCCACGGAATTCCGTAACCGCATCACACTGCAAAAAGCGGATGGCAGCGAAGCAACCGGTCAAAAAAGTACGAACCGCCGGAGCAGATGACCGGCTACAAAAAAGCACCCGGGCACTTCCCTGCCGCGCTCCGGCCGGACCGCGGTGCCCCGGATGAAATGGTGCGTAAAAACAGAGGCGACTGATATGCAAAATTCCAAAAACACCGGCGGCAGCCAATTCTTTCCGAACAGAAACCGACTTTACGATCCGAAGCTCCTGGAAAAAGTCGTCCGGCTGAGGCAGGCGCTCCACGCTTGTCCGGAGCTGTCCGGTCATGAGGAAAAAACGAAATTACTTTTAAAGCGGTTTCTTCAGGAAAACACTACGCTGGAGCTCAACGACTGCGGCGCGGGCTTTTACGCGGCGCACATCGAAACGAAGCGGGACCTCCCCGGCATCGCTCTGCGTGCCGACTATGACGCGCTTCCGCTGCCAAACGGCGGAGCGGCGCACCTGTGCGGCCACGACGGTCACGCGGCGGTCCTCTGCGGCGTCGCACTCATACTCTCCAATATGAAGGTGGGCAGAAACGTATTTCTGCTGTTCCAGCCTGCCGAAGAGACAGGCGAAGGCGCCCAAAGCTGCCTGGAGCTGTTTGACCTGGAAAACGTGGGCGAGATCTATGGTGCCCATAACCTGCCGGGCTTCCCCTTTGGAGAAATCACCACACGGGAGGGCACGTTTGCCTGCGCGTCTCAGGGAGTCACTCTGGAACTTTTGGGGAAGTCGACTCACGCTGCCTATCCGGAGCTTGGCATCTCCCCGACGAACACGGTAGGCCGACTGCTGTCGGAGCTTCCCGGTCTGGTTCCGGAGAGCAAAGACGGAAAGCTCCTCCTCTGTACGGTGATCGGCGCTCAGTTGGGTGAAAAGGCATTCGGCATGGCCGCTTCAAACGCGGAGGTCTGGCTGACCATGCGGGCCGAGCGGGACGAGGACCTGTCCGATATGCACCGCTCCATCTCCGGCCGTGCGCAGGCCCTGGCCTCAGAAGCAGGCCTGAAATTTCAGCAGGAAGTCCAGGACGTCTTCCCCGCCACGGTAAATGACCGTCTCTGCGCGGAGCGGGTCCTGACCGCCTGCCACGGTAAGGTGCTGGAGCAGCCCATGCGCTGGAGTGAGGATTTCGGGCATTATCTGAAACGCTGCAAGGGTGCCTTCTTCGGCATCGGCGCCGGAGCGGAGCAGCCCCCGCTCCACAACACCGGCTATGACTACCCAGATAGCCTGCTTCTCCCATCTATTGACGCGTTTCTTAATATTCTTGAATCATTCGGAAATTGATGCTATAATAATGTTCGCGGATAAAACGCCACGCGGTTTATTCGCGCGACTGTCCCTGGAAAGCACAACAGTCAACAACACACAGGAGGAGACACGATGAAGCCGGACAGACAAAGCGTCATCCTGGATATCATTTCCGAGCAAGTGATTGAAACACAGAATCAACTGATGTTGGCATTGACAGAACGCGGGATCAAAAGCACCCAGGCCACACTGTCCAGAGACATCAAGGATCTGGGGCTCGTAAAGCAATGCGGACCGGACGGGGTCTACCGCTATGCGGTAGTCAAGCAGTCCGCGGCGGAAAATTTGAGTCAGAAGCGCAAAGCGATCCTGCGGCAGGGCGTGGTTTCGTTCGATCTCGCCCAAAACCTGCTGGTGATCAAGACTCTGCCCGGACTTGCCATGAACGCCTGCTCTGTCATCGACAGTATGCACCTGGAGAAGCTGGTGGGCACCTTGGCCGGTGACAATACGGCTTTTCTGGCCATGAAAGATAATGAGTCCGCACAGGAGTTGTATCAGGAAATTGAAAAAATCATTTTTGACAGCTAAAATCTCCTGTATCCGAATATGCCGTGTTCCTACCCATACCATAGCATATCCCATATATTAA
>CAMFZO010000213.1 GCA_946006895.1 uncultured Clostridia bacterium
CGATCAGGCCGCGCAGGACTCGTCCGCCGATGCCTCGATGCTGGTAGCCGGGCGCCGGCCCCCTGGGCGGTCTCCTTCACCTTTTGAAAGCCCGCGCTGAGGAACAGCCGCTGAGAGCCAATATTATCCCGGTAGATTTCTTCCACAGCCAAATGATCCCAGCCCAGCTCCCTTGCATGGGCGATCAGGCCGCGCAGGACTCGTCCGCCGATGCCTCGATGCTGGTAGCCGGGCGCGATGACGATGGGAAGATCGTCCCGGCACAGGGTCACGTCGCCCACCGGGATGTATGTATCCGACTGCTTCAGTTCAATAAAATACAGTGCGCCTTTTCGGTCAAGATAAGTATACATCCGCCCCAGAAGCTCCGCGTCATAGGGCTCCGTCCGGTGATCGACACCCCAGAGCGTCTGAGCGTCCTGATACCACGGCAGGGCAAAATCATGCCGCCCGTCATAGGGCCGCAGGCGCAGTGAATCGTCAATAACGATGATCTTCATCATAACTGCTTCCCTTTTTCATTTCTGAAATTGCAGCTCCAGCGGGAAAGCGCGGTACTCGTTCTCCCCCACCAGGCCCTCGATGGTACCGGCCGAGAGGTCCAGCACCCGCGCAAGGAACGGTTGGGTCTGCGTTTCCGGCAGCAGGAGGTCAAAGCTGACATCCGCGCCGAAGTCCGTATTCTTGATGATCCCGTCAAAGGCTGCAATTTCAAGTTTTATCCGTTCATACCAGCTATAGGGACAGGGCAGGTAGACATTCGTCCAGACGCGCTTCATGGAGCGTCCGGCGGCGTCCAGCGCGATCTTCGCACCGTGGGCATAGGCCCGTACCAGACCTCCCGCACCCAGCAGGATACCGCCGAAATACCGCGTCACCACGCAGGTCACGTTAAAGATTCCCTCCCGCTGCAGGACCTGCAGCACAGGCATCCCGGCAGTGCCGCCCGGTTCTCCGTCATCGGAAAACCGGGTCGCGCCGTCCCGGATGATATAGGCGTAGACATTGTGGGTCGCGTCCCAGTATTTTTCCCTCATCTGCTTCAGCCGCGCCAGTGCTTCCTCCTCGGTCTCGGTGCAGAAGATATGCCCGATAAATCGGGAGCGCCGCTCAACAAATTCGGCGTCGGCGTCCCGGGTCGGCACCAGATATTCCTTCATTGCTCCGGCTCCTTTACGAACCTACGGTAACGTCCGTAAAGCTCCCCGGTGCAGACCGTTTCCACCTCGATACCTTCGGCAGCATAGTCCACCCGCAGAACCTGGGCCTGGTCGTGGAGGATATTCAGCACGCCGCCCTCGCTATAGGGGATGAGCATCGTAACATGATGCAGCTTGCCCAGAAGAGTCTCCTCAATCCGTGTCAGAAGCTCATCCAGCCCCACGCCGTTGCGGGCGCACATGGGGATGTTCTTTTCACCCACGGGCAGATTGCTGACATCCTCCAGCAGGTCTGCCTTGTTGTAGCACCGCAGGACCGGTACGCCGGGCTTTGCCAGCTTGTCAATGAGCCGGTCTACCACCTCGATATGGGCCTCCCGCTGGGGGTCGGAGGCGTCAATCACATGGAGCAGCAAATCAGCGTATTGCAGCTCCTCCAAGGTCGCTTGAAATGCCTCGATCAGATGGTGGGGCAGCTTGGCGATGAAGCCGACGGTGTCCGACAGCAGCACCTCCAGATGGTCCGAGACCCGCAGACGCCGGGTGGTAGTGTCCAGGGTGTCAAAAAGACGGTCGTTGGCCGGGATACCGGCGTCGGTCAACCGGTTGAGCAGTGTGGATTTCCCCGCGTTGGTATAGCCCACCAGGGCGACTACGGGGACGGAATTCCGGATGCGGCGTTCCCGCTGGACGGCACGGACCTTGCGCACCTCGTTCAGCTCCTCCTGCAAGCGGTTGATCCGCTCGCGGATGTGACGCCGGTCGGTTTCCAGCTTGGTCTCACCGGGGCCTCTTGTACCGATGCCGCCGCCCAGACGGGACATGGACTTTCCCATGCCGGACAGCTTGGGCAGCAGATACTGATACTGGGCAAGCTCCACCTGCAGACGGCCCTCGGCGGTCTTGGCCCGCTGGGCAAAAATATCCAAAATCAGGGCGCTCCTGTCCAGGACAGTCACGCCGGTCAGTTCCTCCAGCGCGCGGATCTGCGACGGCGAGAGGTCATTATCAAAGATCACCAGAGTTGCGCCGCTGTTTTCCAGCAGAGTGCAGATCTCCTGGGCCTTTCCCTCGCCAATGAAGCTGTGGGGGTCCGGCGTATGGCGGTTTTGCAGGACCTTGGCCACGCAGGTGCCACCCGCCGTTTCCAGCAGGGCCTCCAGCTCGTCCAGGGTCTCATAGGTGGCGGTGTCCTCCGGCTTGAAGCAGTCGGCGTTGAGGCCGACCAACACAGCCTTCTCGCTGACCACCCGGTCGTTTTGTATCATGCGTTTCTCCCAAATTCTGACAAATAATGAAAAAAGTCCGCACCGCTACGATGCGAACTTTTCATTCTTACTTCAGGCCAAACTTCTTGTTGAAGCGGTCAACGCGTCCGCCGGTGTCAACCAGCTTCTGCTTGCCGGTATAGAAAGGGTGGCACTTGGAGCAAATTTC
>CAMFZO010000214.1 GCA_946006895.1 uncultured Clostridia bacterium
ACGACATACGATTATTTGTTTTTTGCCTCTACCCCAACTATTGACATAGAGCCATACTGATTCTAGTATAACAAGTGGCCAATTTCTTTACTTACCAGCCGGCTGTTCGGCAATATAGCGCTCCATCAGGAGGGCGGCGTCCCGGACCAGGTCGGCGCAGGGGCGTTTCTTATAGTATTCCGGCGTGCGGTGCTCCGGCACGGCGGTCTTGTCCGTCGGCACCCCCTGCAGCAGCTCCCGGCAGAGAATGGAGCCGTTTTCTTCCCGGAAACGGGCAGCCAGCTCCTGGACGCGGGCATAGTGGGCAGTCTTTGCCTCGTGGGACGGCACCGCGCCGTCGCCATAGAGCAGGCCGGCCACCATAAACATTCCGCTGACCGCGCCGCAGACCTCCCGCAGCCGCCCCATGCCGCCGCCAAAGGATGAGGCCAGCTTCATGGCGGTTACATCCTCCAGGTCCGTCAGGTCGGAAAAGGCCAGCAGCACCGCCTGGGCGCAGTTACAGCCGCTGCGGAAATTTTGCGCGGCAAGCTCTCCCCTGTTCATTGCTGCCCCTCCTTCGGAAACCGGACGCCGTTGAATTTCAGCATATAGCGGATGGGGTAATACCGGCGCAGGTAATTCTTTTCGTACCATTCATAGGTGGCCGCCGGCAGATGCCGCAGCTCCGGCGCTTCGCAGCGAAACAGCTCAAAGGTCGTCTTGTCGCCGCAGAGCAGGGCGGCGATCAGTTCCTTCTCCCCCTCCGCGGCCAGACGGTCGAAGCAGGCGTCCATGACGGTGACGCAGATCAATTCGTCCCGGTCGGCCCGGTCCTGCTCCGTGGCAAGCCAATAGAGGAAATCCGCCCGTGAAAAGGCCTTGCGGGCCGTTACCAACGCCAGCTTCTGGAATTCCTCCTCCGCCTCCCGTTTGAGGACGTCAATGAAATAATACAGCAGCTTTTCGTCCAGGCAGCAGCAGTCGAGCAGCACCTCGTAGGCGCTGCGCGGGCCGTCGGGCTCGTCGATCTTCGGCGGCTCGCAGGGATCAGCCTCTGCCGCAGGCGCTTCCTCCGCAGGTGCTTCCGATGCCTGGGCCAAAGCGGCAAGCGTCGCCATCAGATCCTCCTCGCGGAAGCTGTCGTAGGCCTCCTGAGGCAGGGTCTGCCCGTCCTGTGCAGCACAGCGGCGCACAAATTCGCAGATGCCGATGGCCTGGATCTGAGTCTGAAGCTGTGCAGCGCGGGCCATGGGGTCTTCCTCCGTCAGGCTGATGCCCTCCGGTGGTGTCCGGCTGCCTGCCGCCAATTCCTCTAATGCTCTCAAATAATACTCAATCACAGTCATCGTATAACACCTCATTATAATCATAGCACATTGCGCACAAAAAAGCAACTGACCTTTGACAGAAAACAGAGCAAGCTATACAATTACATTGATATAATCAGGGAGGTAGCAATTTATGAGAATCAAGATCACTGCTGACAGCACCTGCGACCTTTCGCCGGAACTGGTTGCCCAAAACGACATTGAGATTTTCCCCCTTTTTGTCAACAAGGGATCCGAGAGCTTTCTTGACGGTGTGACCATCCAGCCTGCCGATATTTTCGCCCACGTGGCAAACGGCGGTGACCTCTGCACCACCGCGGCAGTCCCCGTCGGAATTTATCAGGAGCGTTTTGAGGCCCTGGCGCAGGAGTATGACGCCGTGATCCATGTCTCTCTCGGTTCCGGTTTCTCCGTGACCCACCACAACGCCTGTGTCGCCGCTGAGGAGCTCCCCAACGTGCGCGTTATCGACTCCAAAAATCTCTCCACCGGCCAGGGCCATGTGGTCATGGAGGCCTGCAAGCTGGCCAAAACCAGCGACGACCTGGATGCTATCAAGACTGAGCTGGATGGACTCACCGGCCGGGTGGACACCAGCTTCCTTCTGGACCGGCTGGATTACATGGTCAAGGGCGGCCGCTGCTCCTTCGTGGCAGCGCTGGGTGCCAACCTCTTAAAGCTCAAGCCCTGCATCGAAGTGGTGGACAATAAGATGGTCGTGGCGAAAAAATACCGCGGCAATTACGTCAAGTGTATGGAGAATTACGTGCGGGACCGCCTGGAGAACGCAACAGACATTCTTCCGGAGCGGATCTTCATCACCCACACGCCGGTGCCCCCGCAGGTCAGCGAGACGGTCCACCGCACTGTCCGCGAGTGTATGGAGTTTGAACATATCTATGACACCAATGCCGGCTGCACCGTCTCCTGCCACTGCGGCGAGGGCTGCCTGGGTATCCTTTACATCCACAAAAAAGCCTGAGCTTTTAAAAGACGCGCGCTGCAAAACTCTTGCAGCGCGCGATTTTTTTGCTTATACTGATTCTTGATTAAAAAGTTTAATCAAGAATCCCGTGTGCTGCGCACACTCACATCGTGCTGGCGCACGCTGTGCCGTCTCATGCAGAATCTGACGCGCCTTCGGCGCTATAAAAAGGTTTTTAACCTTTTTATCAGATTCTAGTACAACGAACAAAAAGTAAATAGCTATAAAACGG
>CAMFZO010000215.1 GCA_946006895.1 uncultured Clostridia bacterium
GGTCATAGTAGCGTTACACTCGCTGCACACCCAAGAACCAGCCGGCACATCGACGTGATTGTAGCCGTAAAAGGCCGGAATGCACGCGACGATCAGAAGGACGCACAGGGCTTTATTGTGCTTGACCACAAAACGGCCGATTCCACCCACATCGGGCAGAAGGGGCTTGTGAGAGGTCTTTTCAATCCCTGTCCATCATGCGGATCACACAAGGCAGCAAAATCACCGTGCCCAAAACGCCCAGTATGACGCCTTTGCTCATGACAATGCCAAGGTCACGGCCCAAAGCAAAGCTCATGAAGCAGATGGAGACGAAGCCGGCCACCGTAGTCAGGCTGCTGCCCAGAATAGAGGTAAACGTCTGTCCAATGGCGCGGGCCATCGCCTCGTCCTTATCCTCCGTCAGTCCCTTCTGCTCCTTGTAGCTGTGCCAGAGGAAGATGGAATAATCCAGCGTCACGCCCAGTTGTAGCACAGCAGCCACGGCCTTGGTGATGTAGGAAATCTCCCCGAAAAAGCAGTTGCTGCCCATGTTCCACAGGATGCTCACGCCAATGCAGCACAGGAAAATCAGCGGCAGCAGGAAGGAATCCATCGTCATCATCAGCACTAGACAGCACAGCGCCACGGCAATGGCCACATAGATGCCCTCCTGCTCCTCCACGAGCGCCTTGGTATCCGTCACCACCGCGGACAGGCCGGACACAAAGCACCTTTCCCCTGCTATCCTGCGGATGGTCTCAATGGCCTCCATCGTGCCCTCCGCAGAGGAGGTCTCGTCAAAGAACACAGCCATAAGCCGCGTGTCCTCTTTCTGAAAGACCTCTCGCACCTCATCCGGCAGAATCTCTGCAGGAAGCGCACCGCGGAGAATTGAGGCATAACCGATCACGGATTCCACATGGGGGACTTGGCGGACGGCCTCCTCCAGACCGGCCTGTGCCGCCTCGGTCATGCCCTCCGTAAGGCAGAGAGAGAACGCGCCCTTGCCAAAGTCCTCCATCAGGATTTCCTGTCCTTTGACGGTATCCAGATCCTGCGGTAGATAGTATAAAAGGTCGTATTTTACCTTTGTGGCCGTCATGCCCATGATGGAAGGAATCATCAGCAGCAGGCAGATGATGACCACAACCACACGATGCTTGACAAGCCATTTTGCCATTCGGTTCACAACAGCTCCTCCTTTTTTCAATTATATTCGTTTTAATAAACAAGTGTTGAATTTATCAACGAAGTGCAGTATAATACAAAGCATGATGAAAATCAATAAACACTATTCTTCGCAAGCGGTGGTTATCAGACAGTTTCAAAGATAGAAGACGGATAATCAACAGATTATAAAAAAGTGTTTATTAAAGAAGGAGTTTCCATGACTGAAAAGAAAGAAGACCGTCGGGTACGGCGCACGAAAAAACTGCTCACTCAGGGGCTGATCCAGCTGATGCAGGAAAAGCAGATTAAGGACATCACCGTGAGGGAGCTTGCCGATCTGGTGGATGTAAATCGGGGAACGTTTTACCTGTACTATCGCGACATCTTTGATATGCTGGAGCAGATCGAGACAGAGATCTTCGAGCGGTTTAATCAGATCATCTCCGCCCATCAGGAGGGGCGGATTCTCAGCCAGACACAGCCCATGTTCAGCGACCTGTTTCACTTCATCGCCGAAAACGAGGAGATGTGCCGCACGCTTCTGAGCACCAACGGCGATATCAAGTTCCTCCAGCGTCTCAGCGATGTCGTGGAAGAGCGCATCCGCGCCGACTGGCTGACGCACCCCGACGGCCTCACGGAGGCCGAATTCGAATATCGCTACGCCTTTGGCGTGCTGGGCTGCGTCGGGCTCGTGCGTGCGTGGCTTCAGAATCGCTGTGCGGAAGCTGCCGACGACATGGCTGAGCTGGCCGACCGGCTCATCCGACAGGGAATCGCCCCAGATGACGGCATGAAACGCGCATGAGAAAAGGCTGACTGCACAATGTACGGCCAGCCTTTTAGGTACAATACTTATTCCTCTGAAAAGATGACTTCGGATAAAACCGCCTGTCCGGCGGACAGGTATTCCAGTTTGATGGACTTGCGCTCGAGGAACCAGCTGTCCACCGCCTCCCATGCGGCGACCCATCCGGCGATGCTCAGCAATTCCATAAACACCGGATTGGAAGCGGAAAGCTCCAGTGCGAAATAGAGCGTCAGAAGCGCCACGCCAAACAGGGCCAGGCAGACCGTCTTCAGCCGGTTGATCCGCAAATCCTCCTTTTTATCCCGCAGGGTGTACATATAGTGTTCCTGAATAACATCGCGCACCGCCTGCTGCGTCTCTTCATCCGGCAAGCATCCATGAAAGCAAATTCTCACCGGATATTTGAGCGGGATTGTGTACAGCTTTTCGTCAATCAGATCGTAAATCGCGCTATTCAGGTCCCGCTGCTTCTGGTAGGTCAGCGGATTGAAAAGCTCTGCGCCGTCAAACAGGTTGACATCAATCTGTGCTCGTCCGTCTGCGCAGAGATACTCGCGGG
>CAMFZO010000216.1 GCA_946006895.1 uncultured Clostridia bacterium
AAACCGTACCGTCCGTATCTCCGGCGATCAGTTTTGTATGGCCCGACACAGAACTGGGCTCCAGCTTGGCAACGGAATTGCTGTTGCTTTCCAGTGCATTTCCGTTCTCATCCAGCAGAATCCAGTGACCTTGATCCTGGTTGAAGCCGTAATAGGGTGCATTTTGCGCGTTCAGGCCTTCCAGTCCGATGGTATCCACATACAGATACTCGCCGGAGGACAAATTATACTCCATGATGTTTTTCGTGGTTTTGACTTTGCTCAGCGCAAGGATCGGCGCAAGGCCGCTGATCTCACTGGTCACAGCCTTATTCACGACCGTAAAGGTCGCACCCGCGGAAGACATGGGCGCAGTGGTCGTCAGACAAGTCATACAGCCCGACAGGACCGTGCCGGGGCTATGCTTAGCGAGCAGGCTGCCCCAATTGATGCCGTCACGGTCGGTCAGAGAGGATTCGATCACGGCGCGCTGCTTCAGATCCTTTCTGGCGTTGGCCCCAAAGGTAGCCAGCACCTGCGTTTCGCATGTTGCGCCATCTTTGCTGGGATCCAGGGTGTACTCCACAACGGTCACGGTAAAGCTCAGGGCAACCGGGCAGTTGTATACCGTGGTCGTCTTAGCTTCACTGGAGTTCTGCTTCATCATGACATTGGTGTAGGGAGGCAGCTCCACGGACACACTATAGGTAGTGGTCTGCTCATCGGAGCAGGACTTTTCTTCCGACCAGCCGCTCTCAATGGTCTGAGAGGCGCTGAAGGAGACATTGGTGCTGACCGAGCCGAAGAAAAAATCGCCCGAAACGCCAATTTCCAAACCTTCCTCATAGCCGTAGGATTCGCTGCCGCTGATCGAGCTGGTGGCCGTGGTGGAGGTGGTGTTGGACATCTCCTGCTGCGCGCTGACGGACGCATCGGTCATGTTTTTCACATGGGAGGCATATGTCGTGCTGTCGGCCGTCGGTTCACTGTCAGAGCTCTGATAGAAGTTGCCGTCATCCTCCGGCAAGATCGTGGTGAGGGCAAAATCGCTGAACAGAACACCCAGCGCCTGATAATGGCCCTTTGGATTACTGCCGGTCTTATACGCACCGACCAGCATCCAGTAGACATCACCTGGATCGGTATCACCCCACAGCGCTTCGTTCTGGGCGACGGCGGCTTCCGCGGCATTGTCGTTGTATTTGTCACGGGAGCCGTTGGCACCCTTGTACCCTTCGTATATTGCATTCTCCATAGCTTCCGCGGCCACCGCCATGGAGCCGGCATATTCAAGCTTGCTGGAGCGGATATTATAATTGTTGCCTCTGCTGGACCAGTTGTCCACGGATTTGCCCTCATCGAAATAGAAAGGGGTCAGTCCGTTGCTGATCGCCTCGTCAAGCGCCGCTTTGAAGGCAGAGTTGCTTGTGCCTTTGCCGTAGTCCTCCTGAATGAAGGAAGCCAGCTCCTGCCATGTTCCCGCTGTGGAATAATTTCCGATCGATTCTACAGGAACATTTTTGAGCAGCAGATCCCTGATAAACAGAGCGGTGCTGTCTCTAAAGTGCGTACTATTCGCGTTGAAATACGTAACGCCGTCGACGACATATCGATCGGCGATGGCCGGGGGATCAGCTGCAAGTGCCGTTGCGGGCAGCAGGCTCAGTACCATGACGAGAGCAAGCAAGCCGCTGAATAGTCGTTTTTTCATACTCTTTCCTCGCTTCCTTGGGTATGTAATGTGCGGTTTGTTGATTTGTTTTTCAGTCGGATGCATAGCACGGTGACGGTCACGCCAATGACAAAGGCCAGAAGGCCAATGACAACATACGCTCCCGCGCCGTCCCGCAGCAGGACCCCGCTGTAGCCGTACGCTACCGCCGCTATGCCCGGCGTCTGTACGCTTCTGAAAAGAACGCCGATACCGGCGAGAAGAAACAGGCTGCACGCTGTCAGGCAGGAAAGCAGACGGGTTTCATACCGCTTTCGGTGCTGCCGTGTCCTGCTTCGTATCTCCCGTACCCGGGTTTCCGTCTTGCCGGTCATCCAATAACCTCCTTTCATATCGTTTTCAGGGGAAACTCCCTCTATTTACTAAAAGACAGGAAATTCAAAATCCTTCCACCCAAAACGAGAAATTTTTTCAAAAAATTTTCAAAAAATACAAGCCGCCCCATTTTGAGGCGGCTTGTCACGCAAAGCGGTTATTCCACTGTGATTTTGAGCTTGGGAAGCAGGAGCTTTCCCGCAAATGAGAGCGCAATCAGGACAGACGGGAACAGATAGCCCGCGGTCCGCCAGGCCCCGTCCCCTGAGATCAGCAGGTTATAGGTGGCGTGGAACACAATGCAGGCGCCCAGCAGGCCCACCGTTCCGGTAAAGGCCAGCCATCGGCGGCGGAACACATAAGACAGCCCGAACCCGATCAAAATGCCGCAGAGGATGTGCAACGCCCCGGCGGACAGCCCGCGGATCAGCAGGAACATCAGGTTTTCCGCGCCGTTCTCCGTCAGATAGCACACATTTTCAAAGGTGGCAAAGCC